>NZ_JBEVTM010000002.1:0-184585 GCF_040884255.1 Olsenella sp. AGMB03486 | reverse complement strand
AGCGTTGACGCAATAATGTCCCGTCCCGTTCTAGGATGCATGTCGCCAAACATCAGCATCGAAGAGACGGGGGCGGGATGCTGGACATCATGCTCCATGAGATGGAGGGGCTCTCCCTCGGGGAGAAGCGCGAGCTCATCTGCGCCACGAAGGCGGCGGCCGCGCGCGAGCCTGGCAGGCAGGCAGATGGCGCGACGCCCAGATCATGCCCCCGGTGCGGCTCTTCCTCCTTCATCAGGAAAGGGCACAATGCCGACGGCTCCCAGCGCTGGCTCTGCAAGGGGTGCGGGAGGACGTCCTCGTCCAGGAGCAGGGGCCTGCCCGCCGCCTCCAGGCCCGATGCCGCGACCTGGTCCCTCTTCGTGGAAGCAGCGCTTCCGGGCCCAGGCCTGAGGCAGTGCGCGAAGACGTGCCATGCGTGCCTCAGGACCTCCTGGCCCATGCGCATGAGGCTCTGCGAGGCTATGGAGCGCCCGCCTCTCGCCTTCCGGACAGGGCCTCCGGTCTCCTGGCAGGCAGACGGCGCCTGCCTCGACGAGCCCCTCACGGGAAACAGGGCAAGGAGCGCTGCCAGGATGCCGAGGAAGCCCCACAGGCACGGCGGCGCCGTCCATGCGCGCGGCATCTCCAGCCTCAAGGCCTGCGTCATCTGCGGCGCAAACGATGCCGGAGACGGGCTCTGCCGCGTGGCCGGCAGGGGAAGGCCGAAGGATGAGGCCCTGAGAGACGCCATCAGGGGTCTCGGTCCTGGCACCTGGGCGGCGACCGACGCCCATCAGGGCTGCAGGCGCGTGCTTCCCGCCCTCGGCATCGCCGAGCATGCCGCCACCGGCACGCGCCTGCAGAAGGACGGCGGGCTTGGCATGGCCAGCGCGATGCACCAGAGGCTGCGCATCGTCCTTGCCCCATTCCACGGCGTATCCACCAAGCGGCTGGACCGCTGCCTCTCCCGGTTCCTTTGGCCCGGGCAGGCAAGGCGCTCGGACGCAGACGGGCTTCAGACGCTTTCCGGCCAGAGCGCCTGCGGCTTCTACGAGCATACGAGGCGCCAGATGATCGATCGTCCCCAGCCCTTCTAGGACTATTGGCAACGGCAGAGAGCGGCTACGTCAATGCTGGTCTAATAGAGAGTAATCTATTAACACCAATGGTAAAATGTCTTCAGTAGCTCCATTCATGCATGAGTCAGCCAGGAGCTCACATCAGATGACACTTTATTCCAACACCGACAATGAAATGGCGGGTTATGAGTAGCAGGAATTCCAGAGCCAGCAGGACAATGCACGAGAAGCGCAACCTCAAAGACAGCGAAAAGGATGCGTATATCTTCGAGATTGAGCACATGGACCACAGCAATCCGTATTGGCTCCCAACGATCGTCTGCTGTGTCATAGCCCTGATTGCATTTGCCTACGAGCTCTACGCATCCAACAGCAATGGCGGCTCGATGATATGGGTCTTTGCTGGCATTCTTGTGATATCGCTGATCTGCCTCTGGTTTCTGCAGCGCAAATATAAAGCCTGGGAAGAGAACCGCTCTCACCAGGCTCAGGACGCCCCCTCCAAGAGCGCTGCAAAGCACAATCAGGACAGATAGCTTTCGATAAAGCGGGCGACGCCGTCCTCATCATTGCTGAACTCGGTTATGATCTGCGCAGCATTTTTGCAGCCGGGATCTGCATTCTCCATCGCACAGGCAATGCCTGCTTCGGCAAACATTGCAATGTCGTTTTCTCCATCGCCTATTGCAAGCGTTTCTTCTGCAGGAACGCCTTCATGTCTGCAGATCCATCTCAGGGCACTACCCTTTGTATAGTTTCTGTTGATTATCTCGATGCCGCAACCGTCATGGAAGGTATATCCAAGCTCCGGAAATGACTTCAATATCTCCTGGATAGCTAGGCGGTCTGCTGGATTTTTGTAATAAACATTCAGTCTCTCGACCTTTTTCCCGTCACGAAGGAATGACGGCACATCTTCATCGATAGGCACACGCTGTTCAAGAATGAAACCCATCATCCCGGGATTGATAGGATATTCCCCGATCTTTTCAAGACGAGCCTTTTCCGAGTATGACCTCCCTGAACAGAAGACATCAAACTGCACTTCATAGGGAGCAAGGTTCGCGTAGAGAGCCTGAACAGTCGCGGTATCGATGCTCCCAGATAGCGCTACCGTGAAATCTGCACCTCTCCTCTGATAGATTGTCGCACCCATCGAGCAGACTAGATAGCGCACTTCATTCATGCCCGCAAGCTCCGCAGGAATGCCTGACCTCATCCGGCCCGTGCAGGGAACGAACAGGACATCCTCATTCGCCAGTTTCTGCACAGTCCGGATATTTTCCTGCGTCACGTGCTTGTCGGACGTCAGGAATGTGCCATCCATATCGCAGAATACCAGTTGTATTCGCTTTCCTTCCAATTGCAGCACAAGACTTCCCTTTCAATGAAAACGGCATGGGAGCGCTAGGCTTCCCATGCCGCAATCTCAATAATTCCCGACGCAGCCCTATGCATCTGGGCTCAGCGAAACTTTTCAGTCCAAGACTGCACCAGTCTTGGCAGAGCCGACTGATGCTGCATACCTCTTGAGGAGATGCCCGCCATTGTCGCGTACCACAGGAGTCCAGCCCGCCTTGCGCGCCTCCAGCTCTTCATCAGAAACCTCAAGATGAATGAGATTCTTCGTCAAATCGATGTCGATGATGTCGCCGTCCTGCACGTATGCAATGGTTCCGCCATCGAATGCCTCCGGGCATAGATAGCCAACAGAAAGTCCACCCGATGCGCCAGAAAAACGACCGTCAGTAATGACAGCAGAGTTCGGAATGCCCTTCATGATTTCGGTCACACGGTGCAGCTCTTTCATGCCAGGGCCGCCCTTCGGTCCCTCATAGCGGATGATGACGCCCGTACCTTCCTTGATCTCGTGACGGTCATAGGCGGCAAAGGCCTCTTCCTCGCTATTGAAGACCTGAGCAGTACCGTGCCAGACATGCTGGTCCGCCGGAACGGCAGAAGTCTTTACCAGTGCACCTTCAGGAGCAAGATTGCCATAGAGCACCTGAATGCCATTAGCGACAGACTGAGGATCATTCTGCTCACGAATGACGGAACGGTCGATGAACACATCACGGGCAAGATTCTCCCCCATGGTCTTGCCCGTGACGGTCATCGCGGAGGTGTCAAGGTCAGCTTCGATAGTCTTGAGGACAGCAGGCACTCCACCAGCCTTATACAGGTTGATGCAGGAGATATCGCCATTCGGAACAACATTGCAGATTACTGGAGTATGGGACGTCGTCTCGGCAACCTGCGTCCAGGTGACCTCGAGCCCAAGCTCATGTGCAAGCGCCGGCAGATGTACGAGAGCATTGAGAGATCCGCCGATGGAAGCAAGAAGCTTGACAGTATTGTCTAGAGCGCTCTGAGTCATGATGTCAGAAGGCTTGAGATCTTCGCGTACCATCTCGACAACACGTGCGCCGGTCTGACGAGCAGAGAATCTGCGCTGGCTTGTCGAGGAAGGCCACAGAGCGCCATACGGCAGCATCATGCCAAGGCCCTCGCACAGGCATGCCATGGTATTGGCAGTTCCCAAGAATGGGCAGACACCAGGGCCGGTGTAGTACTTGAGCGTCCCCTCGATGACCTCACGCTCGGTCGCTTCGCCGCGAAGGAACCGTGCACGGAGAGCCTTGGATTCGCTTGGCTTGATCTCATCGTAGCAAGGACCGGCCGTTACGATAGCAGAAGGCAGATTGATGCGCGCAGCAGCATTCAGCATGCCAGGTATGATCTTGTCGCAGGACCCCATGTAGACGACACCGTCAAAAACGCCTTCGCCCACAATCATTGCTTCGCAAGAGTCCGTCACTATCTCACGGTGCGGAAGGCAGTATCTCATGCCCGGATGGCCTTGTGCAATGCCGTCACACATGCCGATCGTATTGAACTCGATAGGCTCGCCACCAGCCTCCAGGATGCCCTTCTTGACCTCTTCTGCAAGCATGCGCAGAGGCTCATGGCCCGGGCAGACCTCATTCCAGCTGTTGGCAATAGCAATCAACGGCTTGTCCGGATTCTCGAGCGAATCGATGGAAATGCCGGCTGCAGCGAGATGTGCCTTCGAGATGGCGCGCTGGAAAGGTTCGAGCTGATCGATTTTTCTATTCATAATCACTCCTCAGGAAGGAGCGGATGCTGCCTATGCAATATCCGCTCCTCGAGTTGCAGGTAACAGAGGGAATCTGACTACTCCTCGCCCTGCTCGGCATACGCTGTGATCTTTGCCATGGTGATCTTCTTCTCGACGAGCCACCACACAAAGGCGAACACGGCAACCAGGATAGCGATGCTTACCCACGGATTAGCTGAGATGCAGCTCCAGAACACGATGGCAGTCTGCGTAAGGGAAGGACCAGCCATGGATGCAATCTGGCCATCGAAACTCAGACCAGCGGACTGGGCAAGTCCAGTCATGTACGGTGCAGCTGCGGTACCAGCATACAGAATAGCAGACATGACAGGGATGGAAACGAGGATGGAACGGAAGACGTTGCCGCGGCAGAGGGCGACGACAAGAGCGACACGGAAGGTAACGACAGCAAGGTCGGCAAGCGGCATCATGTGGTTGCCCGGAAGGATGAAGGCAAGAAGGATGGTGATGGGGATCATGATGAGAGCAGTGGTGATGACATCAGGGTTGCCAACAACGACGGCTGCATCGAGGCCGATGGTAAGAGCCTGGCCACCGAACTTCTTGGAAGTAAACTCCTGGGCAGCCTCGGAGATAGGCATGAGGCCTTCAACGAACATTGCGGTCATCTTTGGCATAAGCGCCATGACAGCAGCAACGTTGACACCGGTCAGGATGACCTGGTTCCAAGGCATCCATGCCAGAAGGCCCATAGCACAGCCAAGGATGAAGCCGAGAATCATCGGATCGCCGATGAAGCCGATCTTCTTCTGGACACCCTTGATGGAGAAGTTGACATCACGAAGGCCAGGAATGCGGTCGATAAGCCAGTTGAACGGTGCAGCAATGATGATGGAAGAGATGTAGGAAACCGTAGGAAGCGAGACATCGGGGATACCGAAGAAGTTCTCGACCAGAGGCTGCGTCCAGTCGCAGAGCTTGAAGGAAATGACAGCCATGAGTCCAGTCGCGATAAGAGCAAGGATAAAGTTGTTCGTCACGAAGAAGACAAGAATACCGGCAATCATCATGTGGTGGTAATTCCAGATGTCGACGTCCATAGTATTGGTCTTCTTGAGGATCAGCATGAGGATGTTGATGCCAAGGATCTCGAAGACGAGGAAAGCGACAATCGGGGAAGCCCAGGTAACGGAAGATACGGCGCCCCAGCCGACATCGGTGACATCGAGGTTCAGGCCGAAGTTGGTGACCATGCCAGAAGCAGCAGGAGTCACTGCGGTCTTCAGAAGGTTTACGAGAAGGTTGATGCCAACAAAGCCGCATGTAATGGTCATGCCACACTGAAATGCCTTGCCAATCTTCAGCCTGAAGACCAGGCCGAGGATGGTGATGATGACAGGCAGCATAACATATGCTCCGGCACCAAGAAATGCCTGGAAGGCAGCATAGATGCCGTTAACGACAACGTCCATTGAGTTTCCTTTTCTTGTAGGCGAGACTTGTTGAGCTCTTTAGCTCATTACGTCAGACGTATGTCTGCTAGTCCTGCAGAGCCTGATAGATCTTCTCGAGCGTCTTGTCAGCGCCGATGCCCGTAAGAAGGCTGATGCCGAGAATCACGGGAGTCTTGATATCCGGATCGGAGAATTTGCCAGAAGTCACGATCAGATCGTATCCATCGCCCTTGTCATGAAGCTCAATCATCCTGCACTGGCTCGTCTGTACATCGAGCCCCTTGGCCTTGCAGTAATCACGGATCTTGCTTGCGACGACAGTCGAAGTCGCAACACCATTTCCGCACGCCACGAGAATACGCTTTGCCATTGTTAATTCCTCTCTCCTATCCTGGCGCTATTGCCAGGAAAATTCCCAACATGACTAAGACAGGCTCCCTGCAATGAGCTTGTAGATTTCATCAGCATTCTCAGATCCGACAATCTGCTTCATGAGATCCTGGTTCTGGATCAGGGCAACAACCTTGGTAAGCATGTCGATATGCGCATGTGCCTCAGTCAGTGCCAGCATTGTCACCAGGGAAACCTGACATGTGGCATCCGGGTCATCCATCTTTCGCCAGGCAACCGGATTCTTGAGCACGCCAACGCAGATTGCCGGATTGTTGACGTTCGCTATGTCACAATGAGGCATAGCGGCATTGATGCCCTCAACATCGAGACCTGTTGGGTAGTTCGTCTCACGTTCAGCTATGGCCTGTGGATATGTATCTTTGGCATAGCCAAGCTGTACAAGACGCTCCGCCAGGATGCTCTCGACTTCCTGATAGGTCGTAGCATTGTCAATCACGACAACAAGGTCCGGTGTAAAAGCAATCTCTGCCATATGAAATACCTCGCAACTTTAGTAGGGCCAACCAAACTCTAGAACTTGACCTTGGCTTCAAAGTTTTCAATGGAAGCCTTCAGGCCTGCCTCGTTCATGGATTCGATATCTTCTGGCTTGAATATGCCGCTGCCGATACCCGCATAATCAGCACCGTTATCGAAGTACTCCTGGCAGTTGTCAGCATTGACACCCCCTACAACCATAAGCGGCATCGGGTTGAGTGGTGCCTGGATATCCTTGATATACTTTGGACCGAGCGCACCAGCCGGGAAGATCTTGACGATGTCGGCACCCATCTCAGCCATCTGCCAGACCTCGGTCGGAGAGAATGCGGAAGGCACTGCAAGAAGACCGTTTGCCTTGCAGATCTTGAAAATCTCTTCGGTGAAGCAGATAGGCGAAAGAGCGAAACGAGCTCCCGCAGCTACAGCTGCATTCGCACGCTCAGGCGAAATGACGGTCCCAGCACCCACAAGCACTTCATCGCCAAACTCGTCATTGACTTTCTTTATCGTCTCGGCTGCGTTAGGTGTGTTCATGGCAACTTCGACAGCACGTAGCTTGGTTCCGACCATGTTCTTCACAACGCAACGAACCTGATCGTAGTTGTAGCCGCGAAGTATCACCGTCACTTTCGGGAAATTGATAATGCTGGAATCTATCATCCTGATCCTCCCATTACGGTGCATCTGCATTCGCAAATGTATTTTCATTCCGTACATGAATGATTAGACCACAATACCTTCACTTAAACAAAGCTTATTTTTCTAATTGCATAATTATATTATTAGAATGTATATTTTTATTATTTAGCTGCATTTATCTGATTTCATCAGTATATTTCTATCTTAAGAAGATAAATCCATCCATATTTTCTTCATATTTTATAGCTGTCACATACACCATTTCAAAGCAATTTATGAAACACTATTTTCTTTATCAAATGCATATTTTTTATTTTATGCTGTATATTCTTGCACCCACGCCAGGGAGCTGCATTCTGCCGCATCTACCATATAAAAGAAGCCCTGCCGAAGCTTTACATGCTCCAGCAAGGCTTTAAAGATTATGAATCCGAAGCTCTATCTACTATTTTCCTTCAAGCTGATGAAGCGTTCCCGGCATCTGCTTGTTCAGAACGACCTGCCCCATCGACAGCATCGATTCATAGAGATGCTGCGGTGTTACAGGATCTGGCGGCTCCTTGCCAGATTTCACAGCGAGGATATTGTCGACAACAATATTGCCCATACGCTGGCTGCTCTCATATGTATTGCCTGCAACATGCGGGGTAACCAGCACATTGTCGTAGTCGTAATACGGCTGGTGATCAGGCGGCTCTTTGCTGAAGACGTCTATAGCGAAGCCTGAGAGCCGTCCGCTCTGCAGCGCTTTGTCCAATGCATTATGGTTCACGATTCCCGATCTTGCAGTATTGATTAGAATCGATCCTGGCTTTACGAGATTCAGCTCTCTCGAACTAATCAGGTTCCTTGTGGTCTCATCGAGTGGAAGGTGGATTGTTATAATGTCCGACCGTCTCAGTAGATCATTGAGCGTTGTATAGACTACGCCGTATACAGTTGCTTCGTTCCGCTGGATTATGTCATAGCCAAGGATATCCATGCCGAAGCCAAGGGCGCGTCTGGCAACTGCAGTACCAATCTGCCCCACTCCGATGATGCCTATCGTCTTCCCGTAGAGACCTGTCCCCGTACGCTTTGTCCAGCCGCCGGAACGGGTGTCTATGACCATCTGGGATATATGACGTTCAAGATCAAGAATGAGCCCGAATGTGAAGTCAGCTGTCTCTTCCCTGTTCGATGCAGGTGCATAGGTAACCTGGATGCCTAGGTCTCTGGCCTCTGCAACATCGACTCCATCGAAGCCAACACCATAACGAGCAATGATCTTGAGCTTTTTCATGCGCCGAATCACTGAAGCAGGCAGGTCATCGTTGCCCAGTATTATTGCATCGGCATCCCGCGCGAACTCGAGTATCTCCTTCTTGTCCAGAGGCCGACCATAAGGATTGAAACGGACTTCGCACCCCGCCGCCTCCAAACGGTCTACCGGCTCGCTTGAACCACGCCCAAACGTTACGGCGGTAGAACAAACAACCCATTTTGACGCCATCTGCATGCCTTTCAAGGTCACCACACTGATACCGAGAGTCCTGCTCCGGCATCCGGGTCTAGCCACAAGGCGCCCGGCGCAATGGAGCATTGCTGTCTTACCCTATAGGCATGTTTCTAGTCAATGCTGAGATGCAATTGGTGACGTATCTCTAACGTAATTTGGCATAACTGAGATAGGAGTAGAAGCCCGCCATAGCAGCTGCATAGATATGTCAGCACCGCTTTCCAGCAGATACGGCGGCTTGGAAGGACAGGAGCCTTCAATGCTGCCCGAACGGCTGGAGCGGGATATGCGGCTTGGTACGATCAAGAAAGTATCGCTGCATCAGCGCATTGGCTTGCTGTACTTCATCGAGTCCCTTTGCCATCCCGAGAACATTCTGCAGCTGACGGGCACCAGGTCCCGAACAGACCATCATTCCTGTTGCTAGCGCAATGGTTGGTATGACGCAACCCGAGCCGCAGGCGATATTGACTGCCTTGCAGAGTGCTTTCGATCTTCTCGCTGAAAGAGCTATCTACGCCGCGCCTGAAAAGCTGCGGGGTATCGTTTCGTCGCAGCCAAAACGTCAATGGGACCTTCTACATCCATCGCGATTGCATCGGGATCGGCTTCCCAGAGCTCCCTTAGCTGCCGAACCGTACTTCCACGGTCGTAGATGTCATCGAATACTATCTCCTGAACAGATGGAGTTCCTTCCCCAAGCTTCTCCAACTCTGCCATGCAACGCATATGCACATCGGTTCCGTCAGGAGCGTATGCAGTTTCAGGCGCAGGAACAAAGACCTGCAGATCAGACATATCGAAGGATTGGGAATCATCAATCGATATCGACAGACTCCGCAGGTCCTGCGTTGGCGAAGAACCAAGAGAAAATGCGAGAAGATTTTGCACAGCATCGAACGACCTGCCGATAAACCCTAGGTCAGCAGAAAAGTCCATACCATCTGTCGATTGGCCACTTCCCGCATACAGCCCTACGCCCTTCGCCATGATTGCATAGAGATTGATAGCCAAAGCGGGTGCAAGAACGCTTCCCCCGCCATCCGTGCCAACGCAGCAATCATTTATCCCTTTCAGCACATTGATGGCTCCCCCACTCGTTGAGTCTGTCATCGGCCGATATGTAAGGGGGTTCACGAGATCAGTATCGATGCTCCTGCCAAGATCCGACATGCGATCGATTGTCAATATCAGATGATGCCGCGATGCTTGCAGGGAATCAACCAGCCACTGAGGGATAGACCCTGTATCTTTCAATCCAACCATGAGCAGAGGACTGTCTTTGGAGGCAGCCTCCCGTACAGCCTCAGGATTGATCGCAATGACGCTCCGGCCAAGCGCAGCCTGAGCAACGAAGAGCCTATCCCGCAGCGATAATGACATGATGGCGCCTTTCTAGACGAATCTAGCAGCGGATGAGCGGCAGGAAACTTGTACCGTTCTGCGGAGCTTCCACGCCAAAGTAGTCAGCGACAGTCGCACCGACACCTGATTCGGTATCGCGTGTACCGATATTGGTCGGCCTGGTCCCAGTATGGGAAATCAGCAGCGGCACATACTCCCTTGTATGATGAGGGTGGCCGATAGTCGATCGTTGCCATGGTCTGCCATTACGATCAAGTAGTCTTCCGGTTTGAGAGAAGAACGAATCTGGCCTATATATTCATCTGCAATACGCAGCTTGTCCGCGTATGCCTTCGAATCCTGCCTATGGCCGCAGAGGTCGGTCTCCTGCACATTTGTACAAATGAATGTATTTTCGCTTGATTGCAGAACTTCAAGAGTGCGCGCCAGCACCTCCGCCGTATCTACTATAGATTCGCTCTCCCCGAACTTTTTGCGCATACGTCAGCGACCTTGCCAAGCAGATGCACATCTATCCCATGTCTGCCAAGGATGTAGGGCACCTGGACCTTTTCGTCTACGCCATACCCCATATGAATCCAGTGATAGTCATTCACATGGACACCTGATTTCGGCGCATTTACACCAATCAGGTGTCCGTGGACCTCGATAGCTGCAAGCAGATTGGGCAGGTGCACCTGGCGTCCGCCGAAAACGATGACACGCGGAATCTTGGCAACGCCTCTAACAATACGCTCAATCTCGAGCTCCGTCTCGAAATCCACATCGTCGATGGCTGCCGTGACATTCCAGGCCTGGCCGGGGTCGCACTCGACATTGTCGGCTACCGTAACCGCTTCATTCACAATGAGAAGCTTCAGACCAGAAGCTTCATCGGTGTAGATGCGGACCGCAAAGCCGGCTTCCCTTCGAGTCCCTCTTTTTCGCCGGAGACTTCACGCATCCGCTCACCGAGGAGGGAGCCGGACGTCTCCTCGAGCCGCTCCAGATGGTACGCTGGTCTCCCTCTGCCACCAACAAGCAGCCATGGCGGATAGTCGTGGATGGAAAGAATGTCCACTTCTTTGAGCACAAGACCAGAGGCTACGCCCGCGAATCGACAGGAGACATCCAGAAGGTCGATTTGGGCATTGCAGCATGCCACTTCGAGATTGCGGCACGGGGGTCCGGCATCGAAGGCACCTTCAGGAAGTGCGACCCTGGCATCCCGGCTCCCGACGGCGCAGACTACATCACGACCTATGCGATGGAAGCCAGCCCTCTCGAGGGATAGCGGCGTATCTGTCTGCGGGCCTGCTGGGCTCCGTCTCTGTGCAGGCCGCTTCTCAATATTGCAATGCAGGCTCCATCCCGGACTTTCCGGGATGGAGCCTGTCTTTCAAACGGGGAAGCATCTTCCCCCTGCTCCGGCATGCCAGGAGAGCATCTTCAGAGGGGCTATTGAACAACGAGAGAGCCAGCACAGCGTGGTCCTCATACCAGGAACCCTTGTCACGCTCGCGTAGAGCCCTGCGCTGCTGGCGCCTGGACTCTGCTGCTGCCTTCCTTTCCTCGGCGAGGGTCATCGGCACAGGTACTGGAACAGGAGCTGCCGCTTGCACAGACACCTTGGCCGCAGCCCTTATCTGCTCCATGCCGCACAGAGGCCTTCCCGCACCTGTCCCGGCCCGGGATTTCCGTCGAGCCCGGCTGCTCGCGCAAAGTCCGACACATCGTTTCCGATTGACAGAGAAATGCGGACCGCACGTCCATGCATGCGGCCCGCATCGCTTTTACTGTCAGCTCTGGCAGATCCTATTCCGCGTTCTCTGCCCTCTCGGCAGCACGCTTCTTGTGGTTTCTCCAGCCCGTCCATGCAATGAGGGCAATGCCTGCCACACCCACGACATTGATGCCGATACGGACCTTCGTCGCAAACTGCACGCCGGGCTTGTAGATGCTGCCTGGCATGGAGCCGTTCATTGACTTGGAGTTCGCGATTGTATAGAGAAGCTGGTGCATGGCTTCGCGGGCATAGTGGTACTGCTCGGGATCGTTGGAATCGAACGTCCACTCATTGCCGGTCTTCGGCATGTATGTGAGCTTCGTGTCGCCTCCTGCTTCGATCATCTGCTTCGCACTCATGAAGCTGCCGTCATTCGCTGCATCCGTGATTATCCAGCCCGTGAAGCCCCACTCATTGCGTGCAACTTCAGTCAGAAGGGCATAGCTGCCGCCGGACCAGGTAGTGCCAACCCGGTTGAACGATGTCATGATTGCCAGGCAGGCAGGGATCTTGCGGGTAGCATTCGAATACGTGCCATCGCCGTTGCTCTTCACATAGTTCTCGTCGACAGTGCCTGCCTTGGCGCACATCTCGAAAGGCTTGAGATACGTCTCACGGATGGATTGCTCGTTCGCCCAGGTCACAAGGCTCGTAGCGCCAGCACGGTCGCCGCGGTGGTCTTCCTGGTCGTTCAGGGCGAAATGCTTCATCGTGCAGTACATGCCCTTTGCAGCCGCTGCCTTGATTTCGAGCGATGCGCAGGTTCCGGAGAGGAACGGATCTTCTGAGTAGTACTCGCTGTTCCTGCCGGAGTAAGCCGTACGGTGGATGTTCATGCACGGCGCATACCAGCCCGAAGCACCGCCCAGGATTGCCTCGTCGCCGATGATGCTGCCAAAGGCATCAGCAAGATCCTGATTCCAGGTCTCTGCAAGCACGATCGGGCTGCAGAAGGACACGGTCCCTCCTGTCAGCATCGATCCTGTTCCGCCGTAGATGAGGCCAGAGGCGGAGTCGGCATCGACGCCGAACGGCTTCCCGACGCTCTCAAGGTACTCCGTGCCATAGCCGCCACGGTTGATAGAGATGTCATAGTCGGCGACCGTCAGCTCATCGAGAAGGCTGTCCCACTTGGAATCGCTGTAGTCGAGGCCGCGCATGTCAGCGAGCGTGATGCCGTTCTTCTGTCCATAGGTCGGGGTATCCGTGAAGTCGGAGTCTGCCGTCTCGGGGTTGCCCGAGTCGAAGGAGCCAAGCTTGTCCAGAAGCGACTGGCTTGCCTGCTTGCCATACACATAGCTCCTGCCGTCGGTGCCGTTGATCTCGTTGCCCCAGGTCGAAATCTCGTCCGTGACCTCGCCGTCGTGCTTCGGGAACGTACCGGTCCAGTCTGAGCGTGTGAGATATGCCACATCTCCTGCAGCATCGTCGAAACGGTTCGTGACCTCGGCGCCCGTCTGGGTATCTGTGGCATATGTCGTCGTGTCGACTTCCGTGTTGGCCGGCACATACGTCGACACCATCGACACATCCCCCGCTGCATCGGCAGCGGTGGCACCCTTTGCCGCAAGCACGTTGTTCACGGCGTCATGGCTCGTGTGGGCTGCCGTCACGTAATAGGTGCCGGCATCGAGAATCCAGGTCTTTGCGCCTTTGGAGTCATAGGAGGCAAGCTGGCTCTGATCGAATGTCATGCTCACGTCTTGGCTCTCGCCAGGCCCAAGCTCATCGGTCTTGCCATAGCCCACCAGCACGACCGATGCCTTTTCGACGCCGTTTGCCTTGTCATAGTCTGTGTAGGGCGACTGGGCATAGAGCTCCACGACGTCCTTGCCGGCCCTGCTGCCGGTATTTGTCACATGGACCGTAGCCGTGCACGTTGTGCCATCCCAGCCTGTCCTGAAATCGGACCAGGAGAATGTCGTATAGGAGAGGCCATAGCCAAAGGGATAGACGACCTCGTCTGCGTAGGTATAGTCGCCGGCATTGCCCTGGCCGAGCACGGCATCCTCATAGCGCGTCTCGTAGTACTTGTAGCCGACATATATGCCCTCAGCATAGCTCACATAGTTGTAGCCGGTCTGCGATCCGTCCTCATTGAGGTAGGCATAGTCGCCGAAGTTGTGGGCTGCCGGACTTGCAAGCGTATCTGCCGCGAAAGTATCCACAGTGCGGCCGCTCGGATCGATGCGTCCGCTGAAGATGCCGGCGAGCGAGTTCGCGCCATAGGTTCCGGTGCTGGGCACATAGACGATGCTCTTGATGTTCGGGAACTGGGAGACCCAGCCGAGCTCCATGGCCTGGGAAGTATTGACCAAGAGCACGACATCCGAATAGCTGTCGTTAAGGTACTGCAGGATCTCAAGCTCTGTCGAGTCAGGCTCGAGATAGGTCTTTGCCTGATCCTGGGCGTTGTCTGCATGGTTGTACATCGAGCGTGCCGCATCGCGGCCCTCGCCGGCAACACGCTTCATCACGAAGACCGGCACGGTGCCTTGGGCAGAATCGAGCACGCCGTCAGCGCCCTGAAGGACGGAAAGCGGGCATTCGTTGATGGAGAAGTCCTCGGAGTCGCCCCAGCCGATAGAGCCCTTGCCGAGGCTGTAGTCCTTGCCAGCACCCGTCGTATAGAAGTCCTCGAGCGTCTTGTTGACGCTCATGCCCTCTGCCTCGAAGGCAGAGTTCAGGCTGTCATAGGAACCCGATCCTCCCGTATAGGAGGTTGCCCGCGTCTGGCCGGCGAGCGTCTTGCCGGACTCTCCGAAGAAGCTGAACGTCGTGCCCTGCGCGAACGGCATGGCATTCCCGCTGTTCTTGAGGAGCACATAGCCTTCTGCGGCAATCTGCTCGTCGAGCGACCTCTCGGCGTCCTTGATGGTATCTTTCGTGCAGTCCGCCTTGTTGTAGTCGAGGTCAAGCCCGGCTGTATTCACCTTCGAGTTGTCCCAGGACTGCTCATGTCCCATCATGTCATTGATTATGCGGGCATACGTCGGCAACGTCGTATTGCCGAGCGCCATGAGCGCAGAGAGAACAAGCACCAGAGCGATCTTGACGATGCTCTTGATGACCCGTCCCACCTTGCGCGCAAAGCTGATCTTTCTTGCCATATTCCCTCCTGTCAGATGCCTTTCCGCTGCAACTGAGGATAGATTCAGCTAGTCTTGGTTCTGTGATTGCTGACTGATTCGGTATCCCGCGTGACATAAGCCGCTGCCAGATTGAGGAAAGAACGGATCTGCCCAATCGAGTACACTGTTCAGGGAGAAGGGCAAAGGCAAAGCATGGCTGACTGCAGGGTACTCGTGATAGAAGACGCAGACGACGAGGCGGAGGTCCTTCTGGGCCATATCGAGCGCTACGGAAAAGAGCAGGGCATCCGCTTCATCGTGAAGCGTCTGGCCACAGCCTTCGAGTTTGCAGGCACGCCCACTCCCCAAGACCTCATCTTCATGGACATCAATCTTCCCGGCATCAGCGGCATGGAGGCAGCAGAGCACCTGAGGGAGCAGCACGACAAGACGCCGCTCATCTTCGTCACCAACCTCGCGCAGTATGCCGTGAAGGGCTATCAGGTCGATGCCCTCGACTTCATGGTGAAGCCGGTGGCCTACGGAGACTTTGCCATGCGCATGGACCGCGCGATGCGGGCTGTAGAGAAGAACACAAAGCACACCTACGCGTTATCTACCGCAGAGGGCATGCGCATGGTCGACATCGAAAGCATCGTCTCGATCGAGCTTATGAAGCACAATCTTGTCTTCCATTTCGCAGACATGGATGAGACGCCCCAGAAACGAGGCAGCATCAAGGCCGTGGCAGAAAAGCTCCCGCAGGACAAATTCCTCCTCGTGAGCCAGGGCTGCCTCGTCAACATGGAACATGTATCATCCGTTGCTGGCGATGCCCTGGCGCTCGACGACGGCACATGCGTCTACTTCAGCAGATCAAGGAAGCGCCCCTGCATGGAGAAGCTTGCCCGCTATCTTGGCGGCACGATATGACCTACCCCATCGAAGCTGCCATCTATGCAGGACTCTCCTCTGCCTCCATGTTCGCAGAGATCTTCTGTGCCTCCTGCCTCTTTGCCCACGGGCAGCCGCTCCGCCAGCATGCCCTGCGGCACAGCGCAGCCATGCTTCTCCTCTACGCAGCCTCGATGACCGCTCTCATCTACCTGTCGGCAGCTTCAACGGCTTCCGAAGAGCCTGTGCGGGTGCTGGTGCAGGACAAAGGCACCGCAGACCTCAAGACTGCCCTCTTCTCGCTCGGATTCTTTGCCCTTGCGCTCGCAGCGCTCATTCCGATGCTTCACGCCGTCTACGAGATGGGAGTGCTTGCCTGTATCTACTGTGCCACGACCGGATACGCCCTCCAGAACCTCGCAAGCAGCATTTGGGAGCTTGCAGGCCTCACGCCTCTTGCCGCTATCCAGCTGGCTCCTGTGGCACGCAGCGCTCTTGCGTTTGCCTACTATGCGCTTGCGTATTTCGCTGCCTGGAAGCTCTATATCCGCCATATAGCCCCCTCGGGCCTGACAGGGCACCTCGATCCGACCCTGCTTCCCATGATTGCCGTGGTCATCTTCGGCATCATCGGCTACGACCTGATCCTCAAGAACGTGGCTACAGGAGCACTGCCTGTGGATACCGTCATATGCCTTCGCCTGGTACATATCCTCATCTGCCTCTTCGTGATCCTGGCGGAGGTACAGATCGTGGCTGTGCACCGGCTTCAGGAAGAGAAGGCCGTGACAGAGCGGCTTCTCGCGGAACGCGACCATCAGTACGAGATGAGCAGGGAAACGATCGATGCGATCAATATAAAGTGCCACGATCTCCGCCATCAGATCCGCTCGCTTGCCCAAGGGGGCACGGCTGTAGACAAGGCCGTGCTCGACGATGCGGCACAGGAGATCCGGATGTATGACACGGCCGTACACACGGGAAACGAGGCGCTCGATACGATACTTACGGAGAAGCGGCTTGTGGCAGAGAAGCACGGCATCACGCTCACCTGCATTGCAGACGGCACCGCGCTTTCCGGCATGGCAGCAGCAGACCTCTATGCCTTCTTCGGCAATGCCCTCGACAACGCGATCAGGGCAGTGGACGAGCTCGACAGTACAGCGCAGCGCTCCATCTCTGTCATCGTGAAGCAGAAGCTGGGGATGGCAAGCATCCACATCGAGAACTACTGCAGGCAGGCACAGGGACTCAGATTCGAGGATGGCCTTCCTGCGACCACGAAGGCAGACACAGCGAACCATGGCTTCGGCACCCGTTCCATGCGCGACATCATCGAGCGCTACGGCGGGACGATCAGCTTCTCTGCGACTGGCTCCACCTTCTGCGTCGATGCGCTCGTGCCTTGAGCAAGGGTGTTTGGCCATCGGCTTCGAGACGCCCATCTGCCCCTGTCCGTTTGCCGCTTGATGCAGGGCGGCGGATGCGCATGAGACAGATTCGGGATGCATCAGGGCAGGCCAGGAACAGGTACCATGCAGACGCCCCCGTCCAGGCACCAGGACGGCATGGAAGATCATGACATGGACTATCTTTGCAGGCCAATAGCATAGCGTGCCGGAAGACCCGGCCCTCAGCTCAAGCGAACTGCAGTGTTCGCCGGTCTTCCGGAAAGGGAAACCCTTTCAGCGTGAAGCGGCACAATCGTTCGGCCTGCCTAGTACCAGGAGCCCTTGTCACGCTCGCGTAGAGCCCTGCGCTGCTGGCGCCTGAGCTCTGCTGCTGCCTTCTCTTCCTCGGTGAGGACCCTGGGCGCCGGTGCTGGCGCAGGCGCTGCCGCCTGTGCAGGTTCGCTCTTGGAAGCAGAGGTGCCCTTCCTGCGGGAAGCACGCTTCTTCTTGGGCTGGGGCGTCACGGGCCTGTCTGCAGGCTGTGCTGCCACAGAGACGGCGGGCTGGGAAACGATAGGCTTCTTCTTGCCGTAGCGCAGCTCCATATAGAGGAAGACGCCCTCGTTCTGCCCTGTGGTCTGGCAGAAGTCGTACCTGTCCTTCGAGGCGTGGTATGCCATCTCATACCGATCTTCTTCGAGCTCGGGGGCATGCTCTGCAAAGTCCCTGCAGATATCCATGACCTCGCTCCTGCTCATCGAATTGCGCCCGGCGCAGTCTTCGAGCTGGACGCCCGTGAACGCCTGAAGCAGCACCTCCTTCTGGGGACTCGGCTGTTTCAGGATACAGCTCAGAAGGGTGAGCTTTCGGGTGCTGCTGGCCATAGCGATAGAGCTCCTCTGCATCGGCTCTTCCACGCATGTGCGGGCCTCCGCGTGCACGAGGCTCTGCACACGTTCATGGTAACAGAGCTCTTCGTGCATGTATGCAGCATCTGGAAAGCTTGCCAAACTGCACAACAGGGAAACCTTATGGAAAAGCCCTTGCACGAACCGGAGATGAAGGCCCTCTGCCCAGATTCCGGCCACATGCTTCCGCGCTTCATCATCACGAAGGCAACGGGAATGGGCTTCGGCACCTTCCTCGGGGAGACACCCTGGGGGCCGATGGAGCCCTTCTGCCTCTCCTCTGCTTGTACGCTTTGTGCCATTGTGGCCACACATGCATGCAGGCGTGATAATGAAGGCTCGGCACGCTGCGGAAAGGATTGGCACATGGAAGCATGGCAGAAGTTCGGAAGCTTCATCTCGCGGAACATGATCGTGATCGTGCCGCTCTGCCTTGTGGCGGGCATCTTCTTCCCGGCTTTCTTCCAGCGTTTTGCACCCTATGTCTCCCCGATGTTTGCCGTCATCACCTTCCAGGGATCTCTTTCCAACGACTTCGGGAACCTGAAGCGCACGTTCTCGCATCCTCTGCCCATGATCTTGGCCATCCTGATCTCCCAGCTCCTCATGCCGGTCCTGGGATGGGCCATGGGACATCTCTTCTTTACGGATACGGACCTCATCTGCGGCATCGTGCTCGAATACACCGTGCCCATTGCCGTGACCTCGACGATGTGGGTCTCCCTGTATGAAGGCAACATGTCGCTCACGCTGGGAACGCTTCTGATCTCTACCTGCATGGCACCATTCACGATTCCTGCCACCCTCCAGCTCCTCATGGGAGCCACAGTCGAGGTGGATGCTGCCGGCATGATCTTGGACATGCTCTTCATGATCGCTATCCCTGCCCTTCTGGGCACGGCATTGAATGACCGCACGAAGGGCAGGGCAAAGCAGCAGATCTCCCCGGTGCTTGCGCCCTTGGCCCGCATCCTCACGATCCTTGTCATCACCACGAACTCGACGAGCCTCTCCACCTTCATCTTCAACCTCACGCCCGAGCTTGCAGGCGTCCTGGTCCTCATAGGATTTCTTGCCTCCTCGGGCTATGTCTGGGGCTTTCTTGCAGCACGGCTCATGCATCTCAAGAGGGCAGATGCCGTGGGCATGACATTCCTCTGCGCCATGAAGAACATCTCTGCTGGCGCCATCATCGCCCAGGAGTACTTCCCTGCCATCACGCTCTTCCCTGTGATGACAGGCACGCTCTTCAACCAGTTCTTTGCAGCGCTCTTCGGCAAGCTCTTCGGGCGCACCTTTCGGAGCATGCAGGCAGAAGAAGCGCGGCAGGCCCTGGTCGAGAAGAGGGCTCAGGACAGCTAGCTCCACTATTCCCTTTCCGGATCTGACAGGCACCGTTATTTAGTTGTGCTCTATTGTATTTTGCACAATAGTTTTGCACGCAATGGGATATACTGTGGGTGTCAGACAGAAGAGAAAGGACAGCCATGAGCTACTTCGATTACAGCGTTACCAAGCAGGATGGCACGAAGGAAAGCCTCCAGGACTTCGCAGGCAAGGTCCTCCTTATCGTCAACACTGCCACCGGCTGCGGCTTCACCCCGCAGTATGAGGATCTCGAGCGCATCTATGCAGCATACAAGGATCAGGGCTTCGAGATCCTCGACTTCCCCTGCAACCAGTTCGCAAACCAGGCACCTGAGTCAGATGAGGAGATCAACTCCTTCTGCTCCCTCAAGTTCAACACCGCCTTTCCGCGCTTCAAGAAGCTCGAGGTGAACGGCGAAGGCGCAGACCCGCTCTTCCGCGACCTTGCGACCGAGGCACCGTTCAAGGGCTTTGGAAGCGGCCTCAAGGCCAAGGCGCTCGAGAAGTTCGCCAAGGCCAATGCAAAGAAGTTCGGCGATGAAGCCTACATCATGTGGAACTTCACGAAGTTCCTGATCGACCGCAATGGCGCGCTCGTCGCCCGCTTCGAGCCGACGGCAGACATGGCCGAAGTCGAGCAGGCCGTGAAGGACCTCCTCTAATGGCTGGCACCGCCTGCCACGCAGAGGGCACACCCGCAGACGAGGGACAGCTGAAGCTCGAGAACCAGCTCTGCTTTCCGCTCTACGCTGCCTCGAAAGAGGTTGTGAGGAGATACAAGCCGCTCCTCGATCCTCTGGGCCTCACGTACACCCAATACATCTCCATGCTCGTGCTCTGGGAACAGGGCACCTCGACGGTAGGAGAGATCGGCGAGAGGCTGTTCCTCGACTCCGGCACGCTCACGCCCGTCCTGGTGAAGCTCGAACAGAAGGGCTACGTGAAGCGCGAGCGCTCGAAGGATGACTCCCGCCAGGTCATGATTTCCCTGACGCCTGAAGGCGCTGCCCTGAAGCAGCGTGCCCTCGCCATACCGTTCCGCCTTGCCTGCACGTTCCCTTCCCTCACCAAAGAGGATGCACAGGAGCTGAAGCGGATACTTACGAAGCTTCTGGAAGGAAGCGTTGATTGATGAATGACACAGCACTGGCCGCCGATCAGAGAGAGGCAGCCATTGTCCGCACGAGCGTCGTCGGCATCGCTGCCAACGTGGCGCTCGCTGCCATGAAGGCAGCCATAGGCCTTGCCTCGAACTCCATTGCAATCGTGCTCGATGCGGTGAACAACCTCTCGGATGCCCTGTCCTCGATCATCACGATTGCAGGCACGAAGCTTGCCCGCAAGCAGCCAGACAAGAAGCACCCTCTGGGATACGGCCGCATCGAGTATCTGACTGCCACGATCATCGCAATGATCGTGCTCTATGCCGGCATCACGTCCCTCATAGAGTCCGTGGAGAAGATCGTCTCCCCCGAGGTCGCAGACTACTCTGCCATAACGCTCATCCTTGTGGGTGCAGCTGTCGTCGTGAAGCTCATCCTCGGCAGGTACGTGAAGAAGCAGGGCGAGAAGCACAACTCCGACGCCCTTGTGGCATCAGGCTCTGATGCCCTCTTCGACGCGATCCTTTCTGCCTCGACCCTGGCGGCAGCGCTTGTCTACATCCTCTGCCATATCTCGATCGAGGCCTGGGTCGGCGCCATCATCTCCGTCGTGATCGTGAAGGCCGGCATCGATATGATGCGCGATGCTCTCTCAGAGATTCTGGGCGAACGCATCGATGCAGACCTTGCCCATACGGTAAAGGAATCGGTCAGAAAGGATCCCGAGGTCCTCGGCGCCTACGACCTTCTGCTCCATTCCTATGGTCCCGAGCATCTCGTCGGCGATATTCATGTGGAAGTGCCCGGCAATATGAACGCCGGCAAGATCGACGAGATGACAAGAAGAATCCAGCAGCAGGTCTTCCGGGATACGGATGGCAAGGTCATCTTGGCCACGGTCGGCATCTACTCGAAGAGCCTCAACCACAAGGCTGCCTGCATCCAGAAGAAGGCCTACGGCATCGCTCTGGCAGAAGACCATGTGAAGCAGGTCCATGGCTTCCATCTTGACGAGGAGCGGCAGCTCATGACATTCGATATCGTCGTGGACTTCGATGCTCCCGACCGCGAAGCCGTGCGCGCCGATGTCCTCAAGAAGATCCGTGCAGAATATCCGGCATACGATATCGTGATCACGCTTGACAGCGACACAAGCGACTGATTGCCTGGCATCAACCCATATGCCTCAGAGCGCCTGCCCGGAAGGACAGGCGCTCTTCTTGTCTCTAGGCCATGCTCTCCAGATCCACGATCTTCGTTCCATGGAGCTCCGAGGCTCCCGCGGCTGCTGCCACTTCATCCCTGTTCTTCCAGGTGATGCCGCCGCCCGGAAGGATTATGAGCCCATCTCCTGCCGCTTCGATGAGAGCCTTCAGATGCGCAACATTGCCGAGGATAGCAGTACCTGCTATCCCACCATGCGTAAGCACACGCGTGACTCCCATTGCCGCGAGCTCTGACGGCGCGTCGAGCTGCTCATGTACATCGAGCTCATCGAATGCCATGTGAAACGTGACATCGAGCCTGCGTCCGCCTGCTGTCTTTCTGGCTGCTTCAATGATGCGCTCTGTTACAGCAAGATCGATGCAATAGCTTCCCGGTGAACCTGCCAGGCAGCCAAGGACGATGCCATCCGCTCCGTGCTCAGCCGCAATGCGAGCATCCTCTTCCATGATGGAAAGCTCGTCTGAGGTGTAGACGAAGTTTCCTCCCCGAGGCCGCACCATGCACATGACCCTGGCACCGTGCTCATGCGCATAGGCAAGCGTGTGGTCAAGCACGCCGAGAGAAGGTGTCGTGCCGCCAGCTGCCAGGTTGTCGCAGAGCTCGATCCTGCCTGCGCCAGCGGCTATTGCCTTCGGCACGAGCGTGAAGTTCTCGGCACAGAACTCGTAGAGCAAAGGGGCATCCTTTCTGGAGGAAATCTGGCACAGCTTCATGCATATGCATCAGATGATGGCGGAAAAGCGCCTGGAGGAGAAGATGGTTTCCGGCACAATCCAGCCACATCTCTCATAGCCTGCTCCTGCTTGACAAGCGCACGGCATCGCCTTGAACTGGAAAGCTGAGCAGCACTGTCCCGTCCCTATCCCGAAACAGGTATAAGATGCCCGCCATCATTCTCGTCCTTCTGCTCCTGGCCCTCCTCTGGATTGCATTCTGCGGCTATAGATGGGGCTGGAGACCTTTCGCCAAGCTCCACCCACTCGATGCCGGACGCCTTCCCGGCAATGCAGCTGCGTATAGCATCGAGCGGGTGGAGCCGCTTGCCGGAAGTGCGCTCAAGGGCACAACCATCATCTTCCTTGGCTCCTCCGTCACCTATGGAGCAGCATCGAAGGGCATATCCTTCGTGAACTATATCGCGAAGAGGGATGGCTGCACTGCCATCAAGGAAGCTGTGAGCGGGACAACGCTCGCAGATACGGGGAAGAGCTCCTATATCAGGCGTCTTGAGCGCCTCGATGCAGACCACGCCGGCCTCTTTGTCTGCCAGCTCTCCACGAACGACGCGACGCAGGGAAAGCCGCTGGGGCAGGTCACGCCACCCAGCCAGAGAGAAGGCTTCGATACAGCAACCGTAGCGGGCGCCATCGAGCATATCATTGCCTATGCCAGGAACAGATGGGGCTGCCCTATCGTGTTCTATACGAATCCGCGCTATGAGAGCGCTGCCTACGGAGAGATGGTCACGCTCCTCAAAGAGATAGCAAGCAAGTGGGACATCTCCATCATCGATCTCTGGGACGATGAGGGATTCAATGTCATCACGCCGGAAGAGCGGAAGCTCTATATGGCCGATGCCATACATCCCACCCAGGCAGGCTATCTCAAGTGGTGGACACCGAAGATCGAGGAAGGGCTCTCGGAGGCCATGAGGAAGGATGCACGATGAAGTGGTCTGGAAAGGGCAAGGCAGAGAAGAAGGCATCGAAGAAGCCTCGCCGCCATATACTCAGGACCATCCTCATTGTCCTTGCAGCTGTCGCTATGGCTTTAGCCCTCGGCATCCATATCTATGCCTCGGGCTACTATCATGCGGAACCCGAGGCACAGGAGGCACTTGCCTCCACCACAGATGTCACGGTGACGACGCTCGACAGCGGCGACGTGCTCTTCGTGCCCAAGAACGCAGATGCTGCCTTCGTCTTCTACCCAGGCGGCAAGGTCGAGGCGACCGCCTATGCACCGCTCCTCGCACGTCTTGCCGATCGAGGCGTTGCCTGCGTGCTCGTGAAGATGCCGGAAAACCTTGCCGTGCTCGCACCCAATGCCGCAGACCACGCCAGGCCCGAGCTCGAAGAGGCGCTCTCGGACGCAGGAGAGGATTCCTCGGCACTCCCTTGGCTCATCGGCGGCCATTCGCTTGGTGGCGCCATGGCAGGCTCCTATGTTGCAGGGCATGAGGAGAGCTATCGGGGGCTCGTGCTCCTGGGCGCCTACGAGACTTCAGACATAAGCAGCAGCAGTCTTTCCGTGCTCCTCATGTACGGAGAGCATGATGGTGTCCTCAACAGGACGAAATACGAGGAATGCCTTGAGAACCTGCCTTCAGGCTATACCGAGCTCATCATTCCTGGTGGCATCCACTCCTACTTCGGAAGCTATGGCCTGCAGGAGGGAGACGGCACGCCTGAGATTGCGAATGCAGAGCAGCTCGACTTTGCGGCTTCGGCGATTGCCGATTTCGCTGGAACGCCCTCAGTCAGCTAGCATCTGCGTCCTGGGTGTCCATCTGAGCACGCTGCTGGATCATGACGCCGGTGCCCTTGATGAGGCGCTCGAGCATCTCGTTCACCTCGTCGAGCGTCTGGTCAGTATAGGAGCCGAAGAGCCAGGAGTCATAGACGCTGAGTATTCCGTGCATCACATAGTCGGTCGAGATGAGGGCAAGCGTCAGCGCTTCCTTGTCATCTGCATAGGCATGCACGATCTCATCGCGGATGCGGCGCTTCAGGTTCTGCTCGAGCGCCACAGTGAAGGGGTTCGTGGCCGAGTTCTGGCGGATCGTCTGGATGAGCTCGCGGTGCTCCTCGACGAAGGCGCCGACCTTCTTCAAGAGGGGCTCGGGATCCTGCACGAAGGAGATATCGAACCAGCTTGTGCCGATGCTCATGAAGCGGTCCACGAGCTCCTGGAGGACATAGGCTTCGAGCTCTGAGACCGAGCTGAAGTGGGCGTAGAACGTGCCTCTGTTGAGGCCTGCCTCGCGCGTGATGTCTGCGACCGTGATCTTGTCAGACGGCTTCTTCATGATGAGAGAGAGGTAGCTCTGCTCGAGAAGATGGAGGGAGCGCAGAGAGTTCCTGTTGCTGCCCTCAGGGCTCCTCTTCACCTGACGCTTCGGTTTTGCTTCAGCCGTCTCTTTGGGCGTTTCCTCTTCCGGCACATCAGCCATCTGGCTCTCCTTCCAGACCGCATATGGCTACAGGGCAGCCTTAAGACATGAGGGGTAGCACCTGTCGCAATTTCACCTAGTGTCGTTTTTCCCAAAAACAGCTGTTTGATACGTGGCAGAACGAAGAGAACAGCACCTGCCTTCTGCTGGCTCACCATATCTGCCCTCTTGCGCTAAGGTATGGGGAAGAGACGACGTCTAGGAGGAGAGATGGCAAAGATCTGCCTGGTCGAGGACGACCCTGCCGTACGCGCCCAGCTCGCGCTCCTGCTCGAGCACGCAGGACATGAGGTCACGGCGCTCGAGCGCTTCGACCACCTGCAGGAAGACATCCTCGCCGCAGAGCCTGATGCCGTGGTCCTGGACCTCGGCCTTCCGGGCACCGATGGCCAGTATGTGGCAAGGGCGCTCCGCCAGCAGAGTCAGGTTCCCCTCATGGTGCTCACAAGCCGCGCTTCAGAGCTCGACGAGCTCATGGCGCTCACGATGGGAGCAGACGACTTCGTCCAGAAGTCTGCCAATCCGCAGCTCATCCTCGCACACCTTGATGCGCTTCTTCGCCGTGGCAAGAGCCAGGCGCCGTCTGCTGTGCTCTCGGAGGGAGGACTTGCACTCGACACCGTACGCTCCGAGGCAAGCTACGCTGGCAAGACCGTCGAGCTCTCGCGGAACGAGCTCAGGATTCTGGAACAGCTCATGAGGAAGAAGGGCGGCATCTGCTCCCGCGAGGACCTCATGGAAGCCCTCTGGACAAGCGATGCCTTCGTCGACGACAACACGCTGACCGTGAACGTGAACAGGCTCCGCCAGACGCTCTCGCGCCTGGGGCTCAAGTCTGCCGTTGTCACATTCCGTGGCCAGGGCTACGCGCTCAGGCTGGAGCAGGCATGAACTTTGCTGCCTACATGAGAAGCCATGCCCTGCGCCTTGCTGCAAGCCTCATCCTGCTCGCTGCTCTGGGAGCCCTGCTTCTGCCTCTCGGCGTCAGCACCGATGGCACGATCCTCATCCTCATCATTGCCGTCATCCTCGAAGCCGTGCCTTTCCTCTGGGGCTACGCGCGAAGCCGCCGGTATATGCACGATCTCGAAGTGCTTGCAGACGAAGGCCCCGATACCCTTGCCTATGCCAGAAGCATCGAGGAGCCCTCATATCCTGAAGGCGAGCTCTCCTGGCAGGCCATGCAGAGCCTGGCCAGAGCTGCCCAGGCAGAGAGCCATGAGGCAGAGGCTGCGGTCGAGGAATACCGCCAGTACGTCGAGACCTGGGTGCACGAAATCAAGACGCCGCTTGCAGCAGTGCGCCTCATGCTTGCCAATGCCGACGCCCCCGATACCGCAGCCGTATCCCGCGAGATCGCCCGGATCGATTCCTATGTCGAGCAGGCACTCTACTATGCGAGGAGCACCTCTGTCGAGAAGGACTATCTCGTCAGGAGCGTACCGGCAGACAGCCTCGTGAAGGAGGCCGTACGCTCCCGTGCCCGCACGCTCATCGAGGCCCATATGGCTGTGGATATGTCAGGGCTCATCGTTCAAGACGGCACCTCCCCTGTCCTCATCTGCGACCCGAAGTGGATGGACTTCATCCTGGGCCAGCTCATCGACAACGCCGTGAAGTACCGGCAGGCAAAGAATCCCCAGATCTCGTTCTCTGCACGCATCGAGGAAGCAGGAACGGCGAACGAGCATGCGGTGCTCAAGGTGGCCGACAATGGCTGCGGCATATCCGAGGCAGATCTTCCCCGCATCTTCGAGCGGGGATTTACCGGCGAGAACGGACGCAGCCACGGCAAGGCAACCGGCATGGGGCTCTACCTCGTCAGGACCCTCTGCCAAAAGATGGGCCTTTCCGTCTCTGTGCGCTCGAGGGAAGGAAAGGGTACGGCCTTCGAGATTGCCTTCCCGCAGGAGCGCTCCCGTTTCGAGGAAGGAACCAAGCTTACAGAACTGTAAGGCAGTGTAAGTGGCTTCGATGGCAGTCCAAGCTTCTTTCGGCGAATATGATTGCGACAGAAAGCAACACGAAAGAAGGAGTCCACCATGCCTCGCCATCTCCAGGGAGCCAGATCCGCCTTTGTCCCCGACAGCACATCGCCTGTCCTCGAGATCTCTGCCCTCACGAAGGTCTACGGCGGCAAGAATGCCTCGACGAAGGCTCTGAACGGCGTCAGCCTCACGGTGCAGCGCGGCGACCTCGTCGCAATCATGGGCCCGTCCGGTTCCGGCAAGTCGACGCTTCTGAACTGCATTGCCACGATCGATACGCCGACCTCGGGCACAATCCGCATCGCAGGCACCGATACGGCACGCATCTCCCGCTCAGGTCTTGCCGACTTCCGCCGCACCCAGCTCGGCTTCATCTTCCAGGACTCGAACCTGCTCGACACGCTCACAGCCCGCGAGAACATCGCGCTGCCGCTCACGATCGGGCATGTACCGGCAGACCAGATCCTGAAATCCGTCGAGGCCATTGCAAAGTCCTTGGGTGTTGCCGAGGTCCTCGACAAGTATCCCTACCAGATGTCCGGCGGCCAGCGCCAGCGCATCGCCTGCGCCCGTGCGCTTGTGACACGCCCCCAGCTCGTGCTTGCAGACGAGCCGACAGGAGCCCTCGATTCCAAGAACGCGAAGCTCCTGCTCGAGAGCCTCGACGCCATCAACCGCGCCCAGAAGGCAACAGTGCTCATGGTGACACACGACGAGACGGCAGCCTCGTTCTGCAGGAGGGTCCTCTTCATCCGTGACGGCAAGGTCTTCTGCGAGCTCGTGCGCGGAGCAGATACCCGCCGCGAGTTCTTCGAGAAGATCATGCAGGTCGTAGCAGTCCAGGGAGGGGTCGACGATGCTCGCTAAGCTTGCCTTCGGCAACATGCGCAAGCTCATGCATGACTATGCCGTGTACTTCCTGACGCTCGTCATGGGCGTCGCCGTCTTCTATGCGTTCAACACGATCTCCGTGCAGGCAGACTTCCTGTCGAACTCGCTCTCCGATGTCCTGAAGCAGGTAGGCGAGATCATGCACGGCCTCACGGTCTTCCTCGCTGTCATCATGGGCTTCCTCATGGTCTATGCAAACAACTTCCTGATGCGCAGAAGGAAGAAGGAGCTCGGCCTCTACCAGGTCCTCGGCATGCGTGCCGGACAGGTGAACGCCATCCTCACGCTCGAGACCCTTATGGTCGCCCTCATCTCCTTCATTGTCGGCATCGCACTTGGTGCCCTCATCTCCCAGCTTCTCCTCTTCGTCACGGCAGACATGTTCGCGACAAAGGTCGACAACTTCCGTTTCTTCTTCTCCCCCGATGCGCTGGCACTCACGTTCTTCTGCTTTGCCATCACCTTCCTCGTCATGATGGTCATGAACTCCATCACGCTCTCCCGCGTGCATCTCATCGACCTCATGAGCGCAGGCAGGAAGAACGAGAAGCAGTTCGTAAGGCATCTGCCGCTCTCCTTCGTCCTCACTGCACTTGGCCTTGTGCTCATGGGATACGCCTACTGGCGCCTCACGACCCAGGGCTTCCCTCTCGGCGGCTCCAACCCCGAGCCGGGACAGACGACGACCAATGACTTCCTTGTCACGACCGCACTTGTCGTTGCTGGCACGTTCATCTTCTTCTATGGCTTTGCAGGCGGCATCACGCTCATCCTCCAGCGCATGAAGAAGCACTACTGGTCAGGCCTCCACATGTTCACGACCCGCCAGATCGCCTCCCGCATCAATACGGCAGCTGCATCCATGGGACTTATCGCTCTCATCCTCTTCTTCGCGATGACGGCAATGACATCAGGCATGAGCATCTGCGCGACGCTCAACAAGTCCTATGAGGCAGGCGTCCCCTTCGATGCATCGATCGGCGTCGTCGGAAGCTCCCTTGAGGAGAAGACGCTCGACTGGAAAGCTTATGCAAAGCAGGCTGGAGTCGACCTCGATGCTGTCGGCGATACCGTCTCCTTCCGCGTCGGATACATGACAAACGGCGAGGGAAACCTCACTATCGATTCTCTGAATGAGATGTCTGCCTTCACCGGCAAGAGCATCCCGCAGGGATACGAGAAGGCCGTCGCCTGGGAAGCCATCTCCCTTTCCGACTACAATGCACTGCGCACCTTCAAGGGACTCGACCCGGTCTCGCTCGATGAGGACCAGTACCTCTATCTCTGCAACATGGATACGCTCGAGAGCTTCGTGAACACGGCGCTCGAACAGGGCTTCACAATCACCGCAGCAGGACAAACGCTCACCCCTGCCCGCAGCTCCGTGATCGACGATGACTCCTGCATCCTCCAGAACGATGCCATCGGCAAGACCCCCGGCATCTACGTCGTCGCAGACGACATCGCTGAAGAGCTCCCGAACTACCGCTGGGCACTCGACATCAACTACCGCGTCTCCACCGAAAACGGCGACCTGGCCGTGAAGGACCTCGCTGATACGATTGCTGCCTCGAACGAGGAGCTCTACGTCGGCTCAGAGACCAAGACCAATGCAGCCCTTGAAGGCACCACGACAACGGGCCTCATCTCCTACATGGCAATCTACATCGGCTTTGTCCTTGTCATTGCCTGTGCCGCCATCCTTGCAATCCAGCAGCTCTCGAACGCCTCCGACTCTGCCATGGGCTACCGCACGCTCTCTGAGCTCGGCTGCCCGGAGAAGACGATCTTCTCCTCCCTCAGGACCCAGGTCATCTTTGCCTTCGCGCTGCCTCTCATTGTCGGTATCGCCCACAGCATCTGTGCCACTGCCGCTGTGAACAAGCTCCTCCTCATGTTCGGTCAGTCAAGCATCATCGAGAATGTCGGCCTCGGCATCGCAATCTTCGCGCTCGTCTATGGCGGATACCTGGCACTGACCTACCGCATGGCACACGGCGTCGTGAAGGGCGCCATCAGAAGCGCACGCCACGCCCTGTAGGAACGCTCCAGAACCATACAGATGCCTGGATACAGTACACGCTGCATCCAGGCATTTTCTTCTGCTGCCTTCACCCCATGTATTCGCAGAACCCAGAAGACTTCATTGCGGCTAGCTATCCCAGCTGATACACTGGTTGGACTCCAATCTCAGCGCAGCCACGTTTGCAGGCGTGGACGGCGCAGATATGAATGAAGCCCGGTAGCCTACGGGCTTCATTCATATCTGCTCACAGAACAAGCTTCCCCCGTTCTCCTGAAGGCTTGTTTCGGGTTTCCTGCGACCACATCGAAAGATTCCTTGCAGCAATGCCAACACCGTTGCTGTTAGATGGCGCAAGCGGGTACAATACAGGTGCACCAGCAATGCCCGATTGGGTTGATGGTCGCGGGCGGCGCAGGTGTTACGACTTATGGAGCCCGGTCGCCTTCCGGGCTCTATTCATCTCCGTACGTCATCCTTATGATGCTTTATGTTCCCTTCTGATCCTCTCCACCTCCTCCACGATCTCGAGGACGGTCTTGAGGATCCCCGCAGAGAGCGCGAGGGCTTGCAGGATTTCAAGGACTAGGTCCATAGGCTTTGCTCCAATCTCTTGAAGCGCCACCCGCATCCGGACACTGCTGATGCATTTTGCAAGCTACCACGGAAGGCCATCTAGCAGCAGATCAGAGCCTTGCATCGATAAGCGAAGAACTTGCAGCAATCAGACAAGCCACGCAATAAGCGCTGATACGGCATCTGACAGGAATTGCTCTACTTCTGGGAACAACACCGGAATTTCCGTTCGCCTTCGGCAAGCGGCATGTCCTTCATTGTCCTTCCTTGGTAAAAAGCGCGACACTTTGCCTGCATTCTGTCTTCTTGCTCCCTATAGTGGTAGGGACCGTATTCCCTCCCCTCGAAAGGAGACTCATGGCACACCATGAAAGGGAGATCATCGGCGTAGACGACCGCGTGTCCGTCAGCCGTGCAATCCCCCTCGGCATCCAGCACATGATGAGCATGTTCGGCTCCACGGTGCTCGTTCCGGTGCTCACCGGCCTGGATCCGAACCTCGCAATCATGTGCTCCGGCATCGGCACGATCTGCTACCTGCTCGTGACCCGCAACAAGATTCCGAGCTACCTCGGCAGCTCCTTTGCCTTCATCAGCCCGATCGTGATCATCGGTGCAAGCAAGGGCCTCGATGCAGCGCTTTCCGGCGTAGTCGTTGCAGGCTGCGTCTTCCTGCTCGTCGCAGGCATCATCAAGCTTGTCGGCACCGGCTGGCTTGACCGTCTGCTCCCTCCTGTCCTCGTTGCCTCTGTCATGGTCGTCATCGGCGTCGGCCTCTCTGCGACAGCAGCGAAGATGGCATTCCAGACGACTGCCGCCGACGGCTCTACAATCTTCTATCAGGAAGGTGCCATCGTCGCCGCCATCACGCTCTTCGCAGCCGTCATCTTCTCGAGCATGGGCGGCCTCATCGGCACGATTCCCGTCCTTCTCGCTATCATCGTCGGCTATGTCATTGCCCTCATGCTCGGCATGGTCGATTTCCAGCCTGTCCTGGAAGCTGCCTGGGTGGGCCTTCCGACCTTGCATCATCCCGTCTGGGACTGGGGCGCTGTCGCCCTCATCGGCCCTGTTGCCCTCGTCGTCGTAATCGAGCACATCGGTCACCTTCTTGCTGTCGGCGAGATTGTCGGCAAGGACTACCGTCCGATGCTTCCGCGCTCCCTTGCCGGTGACGGCATCTCGACCGTGATCTCCGGCTTCCTCGGCGGTCCTCCGACCACGACCTATGCCGAGAACATCGGCGTCATGTCCGTGACCCGCGTCTACTCGACCCAGGTCTTCTGGTATGCGGCAGGCTTTGCTCTCATCATCGGCGGCCTCTGCCCGAAGCTTGCCGCCGTCATCCGCTCCATCCCCTCGCCTGTCATGGGCGGCGTGAGCCTTCTGCTCTTCGGCCTCATCGCCTCGAACGGCCTTCGTATGTACGTGACGAACAAGGTCGACTTCGGCCTCAACCGCAACCTCATGATCGCCTCGGTCGTCGTGATCCTGGGTGTCGGCATGGAGACCTCCGGCATCTCCATCCCTATCGGCGACTATGCCCTGCCGGGCATGGCAACATCGACCCTTGTCGGCATCATCATGAACCTCATCCTTCCGATGCCCGAAAAGGAGAAGGAGGAAGAGAAGGAGAACGCCGCAAAGGCGTAAGAGTCTCCCTCCCACGAGAACGATCAGGCCCGTATGTCCCAAAGCATGCGGGCCTCTTTTCATAAGGAGGCGCAATCTCTGATGGATATCCGCATGCTTCAGATCGGAGACATCCATCTCTCTTCATCTCTCAACTAAACGCATGCCCTCATCCCGTCGCACCGCCCTGATAAGGCATACTTGAAGGGATGATGCGACAAACAGGAGACATGATGAAAAGCTACGAGATGATGTGGCAGCGCCTGCCGCTCCATACCTGTGCCAATGCCCGCGAGCTGGGCGGCTATCCCACAGCCGACGGAAGCCAGACTGCCTGGCACCGCTTTGTGAGATCGGACCGCCTGTCTTTCCTCGACGACGATGAGAGGGAGTTCCTCTACGGCTACGGCGTCCGTACCGTCATCGACCTGCGCGGCAGCCAGGAGATAGCAGAGCATCCCGATATCCCCATCTCAGACGATGTGGCCTACCGCCACATCACGCTCCTCGACCTCAATATCGCCGACTCCAGGCTCGACGAGCTCATGAAATCGGACCGTGAGCCCCAGGCACTCGATTTCTATGGCACGATCCTCGAGAATACGGAGGGATTCCGGAAGGTCGTCCATGCCATCCTCGAGACGCCGGAAGATGCCTGCGTCCTCTTCCACTGCACGGAAGGCAAGGACCGGACCGGCATCCTGGCAATGCTTCTGCTCTCGCTTGCCGGCGTCGATCGCAACGACTGCATCGCGAACTACGAGATAACGCGCGAGAACATCCTGCGCAAGCCCTACTATGCCCATGACTTTGCGCAGGCAGGATCCCGCCAGAAGCTCATGGGGTCGGACCCCGATACGATAGCCGTGACCTACGATTTCGTGATGCAGCGCTATGGCTCGGCAGAAGGCTACTTCCATGCCTGCGGCGTCTCGGATGCCGCTATCGCTGCACTCAGAAAGCGTCTCGTCGTCTCTGCCTGAAGCGGGACTGGCCAGAAAGCCCATCCTTCGATACCGAAAGAGCCCCGCTTGCCCTCTTCATGCATATGCGCAGAGACAGAAGGCAAGGACCCACGGCCCATTGGGCACGCCGGCAAGGCGCGCTTTCCATCCGCCGGGACATCCTGGCCAGCCGGAAGAGAATGCCTGAAGCAGCGCTTCCTCATCAGGGGGGCATCTGCGACAGGCGCCCTCCGCAGTGCCTGCAGCCTGAACAGCAGAAACAACGTCATCGCTGCATCTTCGGGCATACGACCCAGGTCTCTGCCTTGCCCACTGTAAGTTACCGGCCACGATTCGGCACTTTCGCCGATATGTGCCTGAAAAACAGCATCAAGTAGGCTGGCATGAGGAAGAATCCCACTATATGTTTCCGGAGAAGGGAATGGCCCATGCTGCTGCCCAAGACCTACCTCGTCCGCATGAAGGAACAGGAACGCTACCGCTGGTGGAAACCGATTGTGGCTTTCCTTCTGGCTTGCCTCCTCTTTGTCCTCTTCACGGGCATCGCGTTCTTTGCCATCGGCTTCTCGGGAGCTCCCTCCCCCATCGGAGCCCTTCTCGAACAGTCGGAGACCCTCACGGCAGACGAGCTCATGCAGCAAGGCCTGGAGTCCCTTGCGGAGAGCGGACTTGGCATCTCCCTTCTTCTCGGCTCTGTCATCCTTCTCCTCCCTGCCATCTGGATTGCCATGAATGTCACGCGGCTCGGCGGCCTCAGGACCCTGAGCTCAGTCGAGGGCCATCTGCGCTGGAAGAGAATCGGACGCCTCATCGTTCCTGCCTTCCTCATCTTTGCGGTGGGCAACTTGGCAGAGCTTGCAATAGCTTCGATCCTCTCGGGCGAGATGCCCGCCTTCTCGCTTCCGAGCCTTTCCTATATCCTCGCTATCCTCATCCTCGTGCCCTTCCAGTCTGCAGCAGAGGAATATGCCTACCGCGGCTTTCTCATGCAGGCCTTCGGCAGCTGGATTCCTGTGACGGCCATACCGCTCCTCCTCCAGGCACTCATCTTCATGGGGTCGCACACCTATAACGTATGGGGACTCATCTCCATCCTGGCCTTCGGCCTCATTGCAGGCATCCTGGCACTCAAGACAGGCGGCCTGGAGACTTCGATCGTCTTCCATGCCATGAACAATATCTGTGCCTTCCTCGTCTCGGCAGCTGTCGGCGCCAATGCGATGGCAGCAGAGGCCACTATCCTCGATATGGCCCTCTCGATAGCGCTCGACCTCATTGTCTTCTTCATGATCCTCCATATCGCGAAGAAGCAGGGCTGGCTGCTCGGGAAAGACGCCCTGGACAAGACCGCTGCTGCCGAGCTTGCACCGAAGCATATGAAGGACAGGCAGCTCCTCCCCGAGAGACACGCAGGCAGACAGAAGGAGGCCTCCCGTATCAGGCGCGGAAGGTCTCCTTGCGCATGGGACGTCTTGTGCCATCTGGCAGACGCCTCTCGCCGTCGCTATCAGCAGCCGTGACGATGACTCCATCAGGCTCGATTGCCAGTCCGTCCTTTGACAGATCTACAGCCGTCTTCCCTGAACTCTCGACGCAGATGCCTCGGTCGGACAGCCTGTCTGCACCCTGGTCTGGCAGTCCCCGGGCACCTTGGGCCATGCCGGCAGGAAACCATCCTGCTGCCGCCAGTCTCTGCCTGCATGCTGCATCTTCTGGAACTCGCGAGCACGGTGCGGCAATCCTGCTGCCCGCGACATGCAGCGGGGCTTCCCGAAAGATGCACTGCCCGACTCAGGCAGCTGCCTTCTCCGAGGCCGTGCCAGGCTTCTCCTTTTCCGGACGGTAGAGAACCATGGCAGCAACGAAGGCAACTGCCACGCCGATTGCGACCCCGATCAGCATGTTCACGACGTTTCCTTCCTTGCCGACAAAGACCGCGATGCCCCAGAGATTGGTTCCGCCGAGCGAATAGCGGAAGACCTGGGCGATGCCTACCCAGAGGCCGCCTGCCAGGTTTCCGATCATCGCCGCCGCAAGCGGCGTCTTGAACTTGAGGTTGATGCCGTAAAGGGCCGGCTCGGTGACGCCGCCCACCAGTGCCGCGAAGGCACAGGTCGACGCTTCTGCCTTGAAGATCTTCGTCGCCTTTCGTCTTGATTGCCACGGCAAGCGCCACCACGCCCTGTGTCATGTTCGAGACAAGCTGTGCGGCACCGACAAAGGGATCGTAGCCAAGCGTCGCAAAGGACTGGGTCAAGAACGGCAGAAGCGTCGTATGCATGCCGGTCATTACCAGGATGGGATAGAGGCAGCAGACGATTGCGACGCCGACAAAGCCGATCGTGTCATAGACCCACATGATGCCGGCCATGAGATACGTGCCGAGAAGGGCCCTGAGAGGGCCTATCAGGCAGAGCTCGAGCGGAATCATCACCAGAAGGGTAAGGGTCGGCTCGAGGATGCTCTTGACGGGCTTCGGGGAGATCTTCGCAAAGAAGCGCTCCACATATCCTGCCACGAACATTGTCATGACCATGGGGAAGACCGTGCTCCCGTAGCTGAAGGAGGTGATGGGGATGCCGAAGACAGACCCGGGAGTCCCATCCTTCACAAGCTGGACGAAAGTAGGATCGAGCAGGATGCCACCGAGCATGATGCCGATGCCAAGCTTGACGCCGAACTTCCTGGATCCGGTCACGCCGATAGCGATTGGCAGGAAGTAGAGTCCGGCATCGGCCGCAAAGGCAAGGGTCACATAGGTCGGATTGTCGCTCGTGATGAGGCCGAGCTGGACCAGAAGGACAAGCACGACACGGAGCATGCCGGTACCGACCAGCATGGGAAGGATCGGCGTGATGCAGCCTGAGATCGCATCGATGATGGCACTGGCCACAGAGCCCACCGTACGCTTGCGGGGCTTTGCAGCATCTCCTGCCGCAGGCGCCATATCGCCCGATATCTCTCCTCTGGCAAGGATGGCAGAGTAGGCCTCCTCCACATCGGGGCCGACGATGATCTGGTACTGGTCCCCTGTCCACTGGGAGCCGATCGCGCCTTTCAGGGCGTCGATGCCGTCCTTGTCCACCAGGCCATGGTCCTTCACGGTGAAGCGCAGACGCGTCACGCAGTGCGAAAACCAAGTGATGTTGTCCCTGCCTCCCAGAAGCGGCATCACCTGCTCTGCAAGCTCCTCGAATTTCTGGCTCTTTCCCATCGCTGTCCCCTTTCAAGAAATATGCCTCCCTGCTCCGGACGGCATCCGGAGAATCAGAGAGGCAAAGCCCGCTTGCGCGGTAACAAGCCTTCAGGTATCGGTTGTGTGGCATTACTTTGATGCCGGGCTATCCTGCGTCTCCCCTCTCGCACAGAGCCTGTTCACATGAAGAATCAGATACATCCTCTCCTCGTCCGGAAGCCTGCGTCCGAGCACGCACCTGAGATAGGCGCAGATATGCTCGACACAGCAGTAGGTGTCGGGATAGGAGTCCACGAGCACCTGATAGAGCTGCTGGTTCTTCGTATCGAGAAAAGCCCCCTCTGCGCTTCTCCTGATCAGGTGCTGCCTATGGGAAGAGAAGCGGGTGAAGTCGAAGCCTGTCCGGTCGATCCCTGCCCCCATATCCTGTCCGACGATCGCGGCGATGTGGGATATCACCTCGCGGCTGATGGGCGCGCCATCCTGGACGCTTCCTCTTCGGCATCCACCAGGTGGAGAGCGACCAGCGCTTCCTCTTCTGCAGGCAGCCATTCATGCATGCGCTCCAGGACCAGAGCCAGAGCCCTATGTCCTGCCGCAACCTCGTCCGCATAGAGGTCGCGCACATCCTGCTCGACCGGAACCTCGAAGACGAGACGTCTGTGCTGACGCTGGATAGCGAAGGCAAGATGGTCTGCCAGCGTGAAGGCGACCTGCGGATTCAGGGCCTTGCCGGTTGCGGCCATAAAGCCCTGCACCACCTCATCGGCAATGAGCACCAGAACTGACGGGATATCCTCGATAGCGGAGATCAGCTTCGGGTCCACCCCATAGAAGGTGCTCTATGCGCGAGAGCTCCACCTCATAGGGCGGCTTCCTGAAGCCGATGCCGCGGCCGAAGGCCACGAGCTCATTGCCTTGGGAATCGAGACAGAGCGCGACATTGTTGTTGATGTTGCATACAGCCTGCATAGGAGACGAGCATCCACTCTCATGCAATGCCAGGGCATACGGTCCTGGCATCTTCCGGTGCAGGAACAAGCCTCCAAGATAAGTCCAGAGTAACTAATCCTGCGCGAGAGCCAGTATAGGACACCGGAGGCAGGAGAGCCCTGCCCTGAAAACCAATGGTTACCGATTGGTCATCCAAAGCTCGAATCCAGACGCCATAGGAACCCTTTCTGTGCCTATCTGGACCTGGCTGGATGGGCACAGGCAGCCTCGCTGCCTGAAGCGGGAGAAGCTGGAGCGCTGATGCGATGCGGCACTGGAAGAGTCTTCTGGTTTTCAAGAAGGCGTGCTTCCCAGGCAGGCATGTCCTGCTTCCCGATGAGGATGGCGGAATCAGGCAGCCCAGCGGCAGCGCCGGCATTCCTGCCCTGCCAGATTCCAGTCTCCTGATACGATCCTTTCATCAGAGATGCCAGACCATGGAAGAAGGCTGCCGGTTGTTCCAGCAGCCTCCTAATTTATTTGTGCTCGTCTATCTGCTTAAAGCTCGCAGACGTTTTTCGGCTTTCCATCAAGCCAGGCATAGACATTGCCGAACTCAATGGCAGCACGGCGCTGCATGGCCTCCTCGGTGAGGAAGCCCACATGCGGCGTCAGCACGACATTCTTTGCATGAATGAGCTTGTAGTCCTCGGGCAGAGGCGGCTCCATATCGAAGACATCGACACCGGCGCCAGCAAGATGGCCCGAGTTCAGGGCATCTGCCAGAGCATCGTTGTCGACGATGGCACCACGGGCGCAGTTGATGAAGACAGAGCCTTCAGGCATCTCGGCGAACTTCTCTGCTGTGAACATCTTCCTCGTCGAAGCGTTGTTCGGAAGGTGCAGGCTCACGATATCGCTTGCTGCGAGCAGCTCATCGAGGTCATCCACATACTCGATGCCTGCTGCCGTTGCCTCAGGATTCTCGTGGCGGGCGTAGCCCAGGACATGGGCGCCAAAGGCATCGAAGAGACGTCCCGCCTGCGTGCCGATGTGTCCCGTGCCGACGATGCCGACGGTGCGACCGCAGATCTCTCTGCCCACAAGACCCTGAGAGATCCTGCCAGAACGTGCTGCAGCATCCCCTTCCGCGACCTTGCGGAGCACATCGATCGTGAGGCCAATCGTCAGCTCGGCGACGCTCACATCGGAGTAGCCTGCGCAGTTGCAGACCGCAACGCCCTTTTCCCTGCAGGCATCGAGCGCCACATGGTCGATGCCTGTGAACGCGACAGCAATCATCTTGAGCGCTGCATCTGACTCGACGGCAGAGGCAGGATAGGGATTGTTCGCAATCATCACTATATCGGCGCCTTCGCTCCTCTTGGCAAGCTCGGAAGCATCGGCTGTCTTTGTATCGAAGTACACGAACTCGTGACCACGTCCGCGGATAGGAGCTGCAAGCTCTTCGATGGTTTCTGCAGGCACTCCCAAAGGTTCCAGCAATGCAATGCGCATAGCATACCTCCCATATCATCAGATTTCCTGGGTCCATTATAGCCAGGCACTGCAGCCTGCTCGGAAGCCTGGTGAAGAAGAAAGACAGCCCTCCGACGTCCAGTGACATCGGGGGCCGGATTGTCTGGCCATCAATTGTCCGAAGTGGCGCTCTCATCCTGCGGAAGCAGATTGGAGCAGCAGTACTGGCTGTTCTGGGAGTAGAGGTACGGCAGGAGCTCGTCGAGCGGTTCTGATTCAGCTGCACCATTGCTCACGCTGCTGACGTCCATAAGGACAAGCTGCTCGTTCTTCGGAGGACGACGCTCCCTGTCATGCGGCTTCATGTCATGCATGCCAACCGGAAGCAGGTTCGTGAGGCTCAGCGCAAGCCAGAGCAGGACCGACACGGCGATAGCGCAGAGCACTGTGGCAAAGATCAGCTTGCCCATCTTCGGAGCGGCATAGTCCTGATTGCTCAAGCCAGCCTCTCTTCTGCTACTTCGGGGAATGCTCAGCCTCCGGCATGCAGAAAGCACTCGGTACCTCTTATAAGCTCATTGGCAGATTTCTGTAAGATTCTTTAGGCAAAAAGTCTAGCAGATTGCTCCTTGTTCGCCAGACTTTTCGGTCAAGCTCCGCGGATTCATTCAAATACTGAATGATATGAACGGATTGTATTGACAATCTGGATGCACGAGCAGAAACGTCTGCTTAACGTTTCTTCCGCTTCTTTGAGGCCTGGGATTCAGCTTCGAAGCGGACCTTCTTCACGTAGAAGTAGAGAAGTGCCGTGACAGCAAGAAGGACGAAGCTGATGAAGATCGTGTCTGCCTGGATGCTGGCGACAGCACCGACTCCTGCCAGGACAAGCGTGAAGAGACAGAGCTTGCTGTAGGTCACGGCGAGGCTCTTGTCCTGGGAGATCCTGATGCCGAAGATGCCCGTGATAACGCAGCCGATGCCGCAGACAACCTCTACCACTGACGCTGTCGTGATCATCGCGACCATATCGTCGAAGGAGAGCGTCGAGCTCGATTGGGCCAAGGCATCTGCAAGCGCCGTCTGCACCTCTGCATTCTGGAGCCCCATCAGCGCCATGATTGCCATGATCAGCGTGAAGGAGGCAGCTGCAATCTCAGCGATAGAGATGAAGAGCACCGCATTCTGGCTCTTGCTCGGCTCGACGATCTTTGCACGCTTCTTCTTGCTCACAGTCTCCTCCTTGCACACAGCTTCATGGCAGCTGGAACAAAAGGATAGCGTAAGAGAGATGGAGAGAGCTTTAAGATGCGCTATTCGGTACAGCCAGGCCGTCTTTCGTCCCGACAATGCCGAAAGGCATTTCCACAAGAAAACAGGCCAGAGCAATAAATGCTCTGGCCTGTATCTTTCATGGTGGCGGGGAAGGGAATCGAACCCCTGACACGGGGATTTTCAGTCCCCTGCTCTACCAACTGAGCTACCCAGCCGAAATGCGCTCTCTTGCGCGCTTGTTTATAGTAACAGACTGCTTCCCCAAGTCAAAGAACTTTTTTTATTTTCTTTGCTCTGAGGAGAAATCGCCTGCTTACTTGTCATCATCCGATATGTGACGAGGAGCCACGGTACGGGAGCGGCGAAGCGGCATGCCCTTGAAGATGGCACTGAGACCCGACGTCTCCTCCTTGGCAGGAGCCTCCTGCTTCTCTTCGGCCTTGGCCGATGCTGCTGGCTTGGGTTCTGCCTTTGCCTGGGAAGGCTCAGGGACGCTTGCCTTGGGCTCTGGTGCAGCAGGTGCCGGCTTCGGTGCTTCAGGTGCTGCAGGCTCGGGTGTCTCTGCCTTCTTTTCGGGAGCAGGAACCGATGCAGGCTTAGCCTTCGGCGCGGATGCAGGAACCTCCGCTGCCTTCCGGGGCTTCGGAGCCTCAGATGTCTTGGCAGCAGAAGCCGCCTCTCCCTTCGAGGAGAACGGCATGACCTGGGAAGGCTTTGCGCCCTTTGCCGCCTTCGTCCCTGCGTTGTAGCCATAGAGGTCGATGGCATGCTCTGCTGCAGAGAAGACGCCTGCAAGCCGAAGCGAAGCCTCGGCAAGAGAACCGGACTTGGAGATTGCGATATGGCGGTCAGAGAGCTCCTTCTCCGCTGCTGCAAGCTTCTCTGAGAGCTCCTGTGCATGCGCTTCGGCACGTGCCTTCTCATGCCGGGCCTGGACAAGCTCAGCCCTCATGCGGGCAAGCTCTCCCTCGCCGGTCGCCGTCTTCAGGAGCGTCTCCTGGATCTGGCGCTGGAGCGACTCGAGGTGGGCAAGGCGTCCTGCGATCTCTTCCTGCGTGAGCTCCGGCTCGGTCTTCCTCGTCTGTGCCTGCGCAAGTGCAGCTGTCAGATGCTGGCAGCGCTCCTCGGCTCCTGCGAGCTCCTCCTTGAGGGCAGCCTGGCGCTTCTGCTCTGCTGCAAGCTGCTGCCGCAGCGCTTCGTATTCCTGGGACTTCTGCGCTTCGGTGCGCTCGCGGACATTCTGCGCTTCAGCGCAGGCACGCTTTGCCTTCTCGAGCTCTGCTTTCGCCTCTCTGAGCGATTCCTCGAGAAGCGCCTTCTGGGCCTTCGTCTCAGCGAGCCGGGCCTCTGCTGCCGTCTTGTCGCTCCGGGAGCGCTCAGCCTCCTCAGATGCGCTATGCGCCTCCTCGCGGAGGCTCTCCATCTCGTCCTGGAGCCGCGAATTCTCGTTCAAGGCATCACGGAGAAGATCGACGACTCTCGTCGCTTCAAGTCCGCGTCCACCCTCAGACGGAGCAGCGATACGCGCCTCCTCGTCCTTGCGATGCTTCTTCTTTGCCTTCTTGCGGCTCTCAGAATCGAGCGCGCTCTCTTCCTGCTTCATGGAACAACCTTTCACGTGAGCCTGCTGTACAGCAGCAGAAGCGTGTCATCCATCGACAGATCCAATCCATCCTGTTTTAGGGTACCCCACACAGATAAGGCCATTTCCCATATTTCGGCCGGCTCCTGTATGTAACGCCTGACTGCTGCTACAAGACGGTAGAATCCCGTCTTGTAGCAGCGCAGCAGAAAGGATTGAGATGCAGATCCTCGTCTTCGATATCGGCGGCACCGCCATCAAATGGTCTCTCAGGGATGAAGCTGGCAAGGCCCTCAAGCAGGACGTCTTCCCTACCCCCAAGGACTCGGCAGACGCCCTTCTCTCCTCCCTCATGGAAATCGTGAAGCTCCATGGATCGCAGGCTTCCGGCATCGCTATAAGCGCTCCAGGCGTCATAGAGCATCACCGCTTCATGCGCACGGGAGGCGCCCTCACCTATGCCTATGGACTTCCGCTTGCAGACCGCCTCGAGAAGCTCTCGGGACTGCCTGTCACGATCGGCAACGACGGCAAGTGTGCAGCGTTCGCAGAGCTTTCCTCAGGCGCTCTCAAGGGCACGCAGAACTCCTGCGCGCTGATCCTGGGCACCGGCCTTGGAGGCGGCCTCGTCGTCGACGGAAAGGTCCTGGCTGGCCCTCATGGCTCTGCAGGCGAGCTCAGCCTGCTCTCGTTCGGCTTCGGGCCTGATGGCACGATCGGCTCCTGCGCCGGCATGGACGCAAGCACCTCTGGCCTCATCCGCGCCATGAAATCGGCATGCGGAAAGACAGCCGAGGAGCTGCCTGATGGCAAGGCATGCTTCAGGCTCCTCGAGAGCGGAGATCCGGCAGCCAGCCAGGCCTTCGAGTCCTGGTGCATGGCAGTCGCTACAGTCATCTTTGACCTTGCTGCCATGCTCGATATCGAGCGCTGCGCGATAGGCGGCGGCATCTCTGCAAATCCGCACGTGCTCGGAGGCATCAAGACAGCGCTTGCGAAGGTCTCGGAGAAGCTCCCGCACATCTTCGGCCAGACCATTACATTGCCCGAAGTCGTATCCTGCCGCTACGGAGCAGAGGCAAACCAGCTGGGTGCCCTGGCTCTCTTCCTCGAGAGCAGGAAGGACAGGTAAGGCAAAGGGGAGCTGGCATGCCAGCTCCCCTTCTTTTCATCTTGCTCTGTGCTGCTACTCGCTGAGCGCAGGCGTAATGGCAGAGATGACCTCTTGAGGCGTCTTTGCCGAGACGATGGCAGACATCGTCTTCTCATCGTCCAGAAGCTCCATCACATCGACCAGGGTCGGCACCTGCTTGGCCGGATCGACGACCGCAAGCATCACGAGGACCTGCACCGGCAGCGGCTTTTCCGGCGATCCCATGAGCGCAAACTCGACCGGGTGCGCAAGCACGGCGACAGCAATTGCATCGGAGAGCGTGTAGTCGTTCGAGCAGTGTGGCACCGCGGCATTGACCGGCTTGGCCTCGAGGCCCGTCGGATAGATCTTCTCGCGCGCGACGACTGCATCGGGATAGCTGCTCTTGACCTTGTGCAGCTCTACGAGCTTTCCCGCAAGCGCACGCAGCGCCTCTTCGGCAGTATCTGCTTCAAGACCGAGAAGCACGAGACGCTCATCCAGAACCATGTACGACCTCCGACAGGACCTTCCTCCACATAAGCTTTCCTATTCTACACCATTTCCCCACTTTTCCGCCATCAATATTTCAAATGGATGGGATGAGGAGCAGATGCAGGCTTTGGAAGGCCCTGGAAGCTCCTAGACCAGAAGGTCTGCAACCTCGAGCTTCGGTACATGATGCGAGCCATCCGCCTCATGCCAGTAGGCTATTCCGTGCTCTGTCGTCGCTGGCTCGAGCACGACCTCCTCTGCAGGCGTGCCAAGCGCCAGCACAAGGGAGATGGCAAGGTCTGTGTCCTCGAGACCGAAGTCGGAGATGAGGCTCTTGTCGAAGTTCTTGAGGATGCAGCCGCCAAGGCCTTCTGCTGCCGCAGCGAGCATGATCGTCTGTGCCGCGATGCCTGCGTCGTAGCACCTGATCGGATTGTTCACGGCTGCAGCAGGAACCATGATGAAGATGTAGCCACCGGGTCGCTCCCCCTCTGCAGGTCCTGCCCAGTCCTTGAGGAGCGCTGCCCACTTGAGATGTGCAAAGGCCTTCGCGCAGGCATCAGCGCCGCTCACAAGATGGAAGCGCAGCATCTGCGTGTTGTTGCCGGTCGGAGCAAAGCGCACGACGTCGATGAGAGCTCGAAGCGTCTCCTCCGACACCGGCTTCGACTCGTCGAAGCGTCTCTTCGTCCTCGAGGAGCGCACGAGGGCAGCAAAATCCTTCTCTTCCATGCCTGTCTCTCTTAAAGGTCTGCCTTGCCGATCTGGGCAACGGCTTCCTTGATCTTCTCCGGCGGCAGCACGAGCGCGAAGCGCACGTAGCCCTCACCCGCAGGTCCGAAGCTTGCACCCGGTGTCACGATGACGCCTGTCTTCTCCATGAGCTCGAGCGTGAAGGCAAGAGAGTCTGTCCTGCCGTGCGGCAGGCGTGCCCAGACGAAGAGCGTGCCATGGCAGTTCGGACGCTCCCAGCCGATGGCCTCGAGGCCGTCGCAGAGGGCATCTCTTCTCTCCTTGTAGGCAAGGCGCTGGCGCTCGACGCCGTCAAGCGGGCCCTTGAGACAGGCAATCGCGACATTCTGCTCGGCGAAGAACATGCCGAAGTCGACCTGGCTCCTGAGCTTGTAGGTGGCCTGGACGATGTCCTTCCTGCCGACGAGGAAGGAGAGCCTGACACCGGTGACATCGAAGGACTTCGAGAGCGACAGGAACTCGACACCCACATCCATAGCGCCGGGATAGTTGAAGAAGGAGCTCGAGACGCCTTCGAACACGACGTCGGCGTAGGCATTGTCGTGCACGATCACGATATCGTGCTTCTTTGCGAAGGCGATGATCTCCTCGTAGACCTCAGGCGTGCCGACCGACCCCACCGGGTTAGCCGGAAGCGAGACGATCATGTACTTGGCCTTGTCCGCCACATCGTCGGGAATGTCTGCCACATGCGGGAGGAACCCATGCTCTGCTGTCAGCTGGTAGTAGTAAGGGGTTGCTCCTGCAAGCTGCGTGCCGGCACGGAAGACCGGATAGCAGGGATCGGGGATGAGGGCGATGTCGCCCGGATCTGCCAGGGCTGCACAGACATACTGCATGCCTTCCTGCGTGCCGCGGCAGCTGATGACCTGGTCGGGCTCGAGGCCATCCACATCGAAGCGGCGCTTGTAGTAGTCGCAGACCGCCTGCTTGAGCTCATCCTTGTCATGCAGGGCATACTTCCAGTTCGCATCATCTGCGCAGGAGTCGACAAGTGCCTTCTTGATGTAGTCAGGCGTCGGGAAATCGGGCGTGCCGACCGACAGGTCCCAGACAGGACGTCCCGCAGCTTCAAGCTCGCGGCGCTTCTGGTTCAGACTGGCAAAGACCTCGTCTCCGAAAAGATCGAGACGCTTCGAAAACTGCATCGGCTCTCACGCTCCCCAGCGGCCAGGCGCCGCTTCCTGCATATCTATAGGCAAGATTCCATTCTATTATTCGACGAGCTGCCTGCCTCCTGAAATGCCACCTACGCAACACGATGTTTGCCTGATGGGACACATGCCAGAGCGCATGTCAGGCGAATCCCTGACATGGGGATTTTCAGTCCCCATGAGTGGAGAAGGGCCTGCCTTACGGCAGGCCCCTGGCTGCTTATCTGTCTACTTCTCCTGTGGCATCTTCCAGCCGTGCTGGTCGGTATGGAGGAGCCGCTCGGCACGCTCGGAGAGCGGCTCGCCGAGATACTTCTCGTAGACCCGCACGATATCCGGATTCTCGTAGGAGTTCCTATACTCCGAGATGCGGTCGAGCCCATAGAGCATCTGGCCGCGTGCCCCTGCCAGCTCCTGTCCGTCGTGGATCGGCTGCCCGCCGCCACCGACGCAGCCTCCCGGGCAGGCCATTACCTCGACGAAGTCATAGGACACGGTGCCTGCAAGGATCGCGTCGCAGAGACGCTTCGCATTGCCAAGGCTGCTTGCGACAGCGACACGGAGCTTTCTGCCTGCAAGGTCGAACTCCGCTTCCTTCCAGCCGGTGAGGCCGCGGACGTTCCTGAATGCGTCATTGGCAGGCGTCTCCCCTGTCGCCAGGTGATAGGCCGTACGCAGCGCTGCTTCCATGACGCCACCGGTCGCACCGAAGATGATGCCGGCGCCCGTGCCTTCGCCGAGGGGCTCGTCGAAGGGCTCCTCTTCAAGCGCATGCACATCGATATGGTCGGCGCGGATCATGCGATCTATCTCGCGGACCGTAAGCACGCAGTCGACATCCGGATCTCCGCAGGCATCCTTCATGGTCGGCAGCGCACACTCCGCCTTCTTCGCGACGCAGGGCATGACAGAGACCGAGAAGATATCGTGCGGATCGATGCCCAGGTATTCTGCGTAGTAGCTCTTCACGATCGCGCCGAACATCTGCTGCGGCGACTTCGAGGTTGAGACATCGTCCACAAGCTCAGGATAGTGGGCCTTCACGAAGCGGACCCAACCCGGACAGCACGACGTGAACATCGGATACTCATGCTCTGTGCCGTCAGAGAGGCGGTGCAGGAGCTCTGTGCCCTCTTCCATGATCGTGAGGTCGGCCGAGAAGTCGGTATTCACGATGTAGTCGAAGCCCATCTTCCTGAGCGCCGAGACAAGGTGCCCGATTGTCGACTCCTCGGGCGAGAGCTTCCAGTGGTCGCCCCAGGCCGTGCGTACCGAGGGCGCGATCTGGACAATCGTGACCTTCTTCGGGTCGGCAAGCGCATCGTAGACGCGTCCCGTATCGTCGCGCTCGCGCAGGGCTCCTGTCGGGCAGTGCGTGATGCACTGGCCGCAGAGCGTGCAGGGAGCCTCCGCGATCGGGCGGCCTGCTTGGACATTCACGGCGGTGTGGGCGCCTCTGTTCGTGAGGTCCCACACATCCGATGCCTGCACCTTGCTGCATATCTGAATGCACCTGAGGCAGTTGATGCACTTGTCGTTGTTGCGGATCAGAGGGAACGTCTTGTCCCACGGCATATGCGGCAGGTGCTTCTCATAGGGCAGCTCGAAGATATCGAGGTCGTTTGCAAGGCTCTGGAGCGAGCAGTTGCCGCTCCTCACGCAGCTCGTGCACTCCGAGTCATGCTGCGAGAGCAAAAACTCGACGTTCGTCTTTCTGGCCTTCCTGACCTTCGGGCTGTTCGTGAAGACCTTCATGCCGTCCAGGACATAGTTGTTGCAGGAAGCGACGAGCTGGTCGGTCCCTTCGATCTCGACGACGCAGACACGGCAGGCACCGATCTCGTTCAGATCCTTGAGATAGCAGAGCGTCGGAATATGGACGCCTGCAGCTTCTGCTGCCTCGAGTATGGTGGCGTGGTCGTCCACCTGGACACGCACCCCATCGACGGTCACGTCTACCATTGCATGATCCTCCCTCCGCGGAATGCGCCATAGCCGAAGTGGTCGCACCTCAGACACCTCGATGCCTCCTGATGCGCCTCTTCAGGCGTGAGGCCGTGCTCGACGATATCGAAATCGCCGACGCGCTCCGACGCCTCACGTGATGTCATCTCGCAGCGGGCGCACATGTTCTTGCCCTTGAACTGGACCGTCGGTATCTCGACATCTGCCACGATCTGGTGGTCGAAACCGAGGTAGTGGTCGATGTTTGCTGCTGCGACCTTGCCGGCATTGATGGCACGGATCACCGTGGCAGGGCCGCTCTGGCAGTCGCCGCCCGAGAACACGCCGTCAAAGCCTGGCACGGCACCATCTGTATCGGTCACGATGCGGCCGCGATTGCATTTCATGCCCAGTTCTTCGAAGGGCCTGGACTCTATGGCCTGGCCGATTGCCACAAGCACGCGCTCGCAGGGAATGACCTCCTCGGGAGCCTCTGCAGCACGCGGTGCCGGACGCCCGTTCTTGGGGCCGCCGATGATCTGCTTCTGGACACGGAGTCCCGTGACATGGCCGCCTTCAGCCTCAATCGCAAGCGGGGCATGGAGCTCCAGGAGCTCGCAGCCTTCGGCCCTCGCTCCTGCAATCTCTTCATCCTGTGCCGTCATGTCCGCGACGCGGCGCCTGTAGACGATCGTGACCTTCTTCGCATGGCACCTTACGGCTGAGCGGGCGACATCCATTGCCACGTTGCCGCCGCCGATGACACAGATGCGCTCGCCTGTGAAGTCGGGGATCTCCTCGTCGCCGATGGCACGCAGCATCTTGACGGCAGACTCGACGCCTTCTGCATCCTCGCCCGGAAGGCCGAGCTTCCGGTCCGCATGGGCGCCGATTGCCAGATAGACCGCGTCATACTCTTTCCTGATTTCAGGCAGGTTCTCGGTGACAGGCGTATCGAGCTCTACGTTTATGCCGCAGTCAAGGAGCCACTGGATCTCCTCGTCGAGGCGCTTCCTCGGAAGACGATAGTTGGGGATGCCGTAACGGAGCATGCCACCCAGGTGATGCCTTGCCTCGAAGATCGTGGGCTCATGCCCCATGCAGGCAAGATAGTAGGCACAGGAAAGTCCTGCCGGACCGCCACCGATGATAGCAATGCGCTTGCCCGTGGACGGAGCCTTCTTCGGCTTGTAGTCTGCCTCCATGTGCTCTGTCGCGAAGCGCTTGAGGCCGCGGATGTTCATCGGATCGTCCACCATGCCGCGGCGGCAGTGCATCTCGCAGGGATGCTCGCAGACAAGGCCGCAGACGACAGGAAGCGGATTGTCCTTCCTGATGAGCTTCACGGCATCCGTGTAGCGTCCTGCCTCGACGAGCGCAATGTAGCCCGGGATATCGACTCCTGCCGGGCAGCCCGAGACGCAGGGGACAAGCTCCGACTGCTTGAAGCCGCAGGCGTGGTACTTGATATGGTGCTCGAAATCGTCGCGGAAGCCCCGGATCGCTGTCAGCGCCATGCTTCCCGCTTCATATCCGATCGCGCAGTCGCTCGAGAGATAGATCGTACGCGCCGTCTTCTCGATGAGCTCGAGCGTATGCTCATCTGCCTTGCCTTCGAGGACCTGGTCCATGAGCTCCTTCAGGACGCCCAGGCCTACACGGCAGGGCGTACATTTTCCGCAGCTCTGCGTTGCGCACATGCCGACGAAGGCAGCCGTGAATTCGACCGGACATGGAGCAAGCGAGCTCACCGAGAGCCGCTTCTCTACCGCTTCATGCAGTCCATCCATGACTGCCTGGGCCTCGCTGCGCTCGACCACATGCAATCTAGCCATTCAGTTTCCTCTCCTCGTGCTTTCCGCACGGCAGAGGCACGCTCGGCAGCTCCTTCCCCGGAAGACGGCTTTCCGCACCGCCCCCTGTGCCATGAGCCTGCACGCCGGCGCTTCCCCTCGCCGGCCTGCCATGCCTGAAGCTTGAGCATAGCAGCCGGAAGCATAGGAGCCTCACGATTTGCGGTGAATGAAGCATATTGCAGGGCAGATGGCTGTTCTGCAGCAGAACGCATAGGTCCTGCATGGAAAAGGCACCTGCCCGGCTTTCCGGACAGGTGCCTTGATGGTCATGCTTCTATGCTGGTGCGCTAGGCAATCTCGCGCTTGAAGGCCTCGATGACCTTCGTACCCATGTCGCGCGTGCCGAGCTTCCTGTCTTCAGGCGTCATCTCGTCTGCAAGGTCAGGCGTCCTCCAGCCTTCATCGAGCACGTCCTCGACGGCTGCCTTCACGGCATCCGCTGCGTGGTCCATCTGGAAGCTGTAGCGAAGCATCAGCTCGACCGAGAGCATCTGTGCAATCGGGTTTGCGATGCCCTTGCCCGCGATGTCAGGAGCAGACCCATGGCTCGGCTCGTAGAGTGCCGTGCCGGAGCCCAGAGAGGCGGAGGCAAGCATGCCAAGAGAGCCCGTGAGCATCGACGCCTCGTCGGAGAGGATGTCGCCGAACGTATTCTCGGTCACGAGGACATCGAACTGGGCAGGATTCGCGACGAGCTGCATGGCGCAGTTGTCGACGAGCATGTCTCCGCCCTCGACATCTTTGAACTCGTCCATCATCCTGTGGTTCACTTCGCGCCAGAGACGGGATGTCTCGAGCACGTTGGCCTTGTCGACCGACGTGACCTTGCCACGGCGGCGCTTGGCAGCCTCATAGGCCCAGCGCACGACACGCTCGATCTCGTACTCGGAGTATTCCATCGTATCGACCGCACGCTCGCCTGAAGCGCCGTCGACGCCGGCACCTGCGACATCCTTCTTGCGCCTGTGCTCGCCGAAGTAGAGGCCGCCTGTAAGCTCGCGGACGATCAGGATATCGACACCTTCGAGGAACTCTGGACGAAGGGTGGATGCTCCTGCGAGCGCCTTGTAGATGTGCACCGGACGCAGGTTCAGGAAGAGCCCCAGATTCTTGCGGATGGCAAGAAGGCCCTGTTCAGGGCGGACAGCGCCAGGCGTCGTGTCATTCCACTTCGGGCCGCCGACCGCTGCCAGAAGGACCGCGTCAGACGCCTTGGCGGCGTCGAGCGTCTCGGGCGGAAGGGCGCTCACGGGCTCGCCTGCCGCACGCGTCGCATCGATGGCAGCGCCGCCGATCAGATGGTCTTCGCAGACGAACTCGACATCTTCTGCCTGGCCGATAGCCGCAAGGAGGCGCTTTGCCTCTGCCATGATCTCAGGGCCGATGCCGTCACCCGGCAGGGTGCAGATACGGTAGGTCTTCTTCCCCATCGTCTATGCCTCCTTCTTCTGGGCGAGCAGCTTCTTCGTCCTTGCGACGAGGCCGCCCTCGTTGATGATCTCCTGGATGAAGGGCGGGAACGGCTGTGCCTGGAAGGTCTTGCCCGTCGTCTCGTCCGTGATGAGGCCGGTGTCGGCATTGACCTTCACGACATCGCCGTCAGAGATCGCATCGCAGGCCTCAGGGCACTCCATGATCGGAAGGCCGATGTTGATGGCATTGCGGTAGAAGATGCGGGCAAAGGACTTGGCAATGACGACAGAGACGCCAGCAGCCTTGATAGCGACAGGAGCATGCTCGCGCGAGGAGCCGCAGCCGAAGTTCTCGTCTGCGACGATGATGTCGCCCGGCTTCACGCGCTTCACGAACGTCGTGTCGAGGTCCTCGAGGCAGTGCTTCGCAAGCTCTGCCGGGTCGGATGTATTGAGGTAGCGGGCAGGGATGATGACATCAGTGTCGATGTCGCGCCCGTAGCGGAAGACCGTGCCTTCGAATTCCATAGGTGAGCCTCCTTCAGGCTAGTCGAGATCGGACGGCAGCGCGATGTGGCCGGCGACAGCAGAAGCTGCAGCGACGGCGGGGCTTGCAAGGTAGACCTCGGAGGTCGGGTCGCCCATGCGCCCGACGAAGTTTCGGTTCGTCGAGGAGACGCAGCGCTCCCCTGCTGCCAGGATGCCCATGTAGCCGCCGAGGCAGGGTCCGCAGGTCGGGGTCGAGACGACGCAGTGGGCATTGATGAAGATATCCATGAGGCCTTCATGCACGCACTGGAGCCAGACGGCCTGCGTGGCAGGAATCACGATGCAGCGCACGTTCGGATTGACCGTGCGGCCCTTGAGGACTGCTGCAGCTGCGCGCATGTCTTCGATGCGGCCGTTCGTGCAGGAGCCGATGACCGCCTGGTCGATCGCGATATGGCGGGACTCTGCCACAGGATGCGTGTTGGAGGGCAGATGCGGCCAGGAGACCGTCGGCACGATATCCTTCGCATCGATCCTGATGACCTGCTTGTATGCGGCATCGGGGTCTGCATGGTATTCCTTCCAGGAGCGCTCCGTCCTGCCTTCGAGCCAGGTACGTGCCATATCGTCGACCTCGAAGAGGCCAGCCTTGCCGCCTGCCTCGATGGCCATGTTCGCAATCGTGAGCCTGCCCTCGACCGAGAGGTTCCGGATCGTGGAGCCAGCAAACTCCATCGCGCAGTAGAGCGCACCATCGACGCCGATCTGGCCGATGATGTAGAGGATGATGTCCTTGGCAGAGGCACCTTCAGGAAGCTCGCCCTCGATCTCGAAGCGGATGGTCTCAGGCACCTTGAACCAGGCCCTGCCTGTTGCCATGCCTACGCCGGCATCCGTAGAGCCGACGCCTGTCGAGAAGGCACCGATGCCGCCGTAGGTGCAGGTATGGGAGTCGGCGCCGATGATGAGGTCTCCCGGGCCGACAATGCCCTTCTCGGGCAGCAGGGCATGCTCGATGCCCATGCAGCCCTGCTCGAAGTAGTGGGTGATCCCCATCTCATGCGCGAAGTCGCGCGTGATCTTCGTCTGCTCGGCGCTCTTGATGTCCTTGTTCGGGCTGTAGTGGTCGGGCACGAGGAAGATCTTGGTCCTATCGAAGATGCCGGCGCCGATCTCACGCACGGTCTTGATCGCGATCGGTGCCGTGATGTCATTTGCGAGCACGCCGTCGAGGTCGCACTCGATGAGCTGTCCTGGCACGACACGGTCGAGGCCGGCATGCGCGGCCAGGATCTTCTCTGCCATCGTCATTCCCTGTGGCATAGTCTGCCTTCCTTTCTGGCTTATGCCTGCTCCTCAGAGCTGGCCTCTTTCGAGAGAAGCGAATCGACAAACTGGCGGGCACCTCGTGCCGACCTGCCGCCGCGCCTCGTCGCGAAACGTTCTGCTTCAAGGTCGAGCTCCTGCTCGACGAACGCAATGCCGCGCTCCTGGGCAAGCTTGTGCACGATATCGAGGTAGGTCTGCTTGTTCGGCTTCGTGAACGAGAGGTGGATGCCGAAGCGGTCGGAGAGCGACACGATCTCCTGGAGCGTGTCGTTCAGATGCACCTCATCGCCCTCGCGCTCGCTGAACGTCTCCCGCACGAGATGGCGGCGGTTCGATGTTGCATAGATTGCGACATTGGACGACTTCGCCGAGACCGATCCCTCGAGGATTGCCTTCAAGGCTGCGAAGTTGTCGTCGTCTGCCGCGAACGAGAGGTCATCGATGAAGATGATGAACGTGCAGGGGTTGTGCGTGAGCGTATCGAGAATGCCCGGAATGTCGCGGAGCTGCTCCTTCCGGACCTCGAGGATGCGCACACCCTCCCCTGCAAGCGCATTGGCGACGGCCTTGACGGTCGAGCTCTTGCCTGTGCCGGCATCTCCGGTGAGGAGGATATTGGCAGCAGGAAGCCTCTTCACGAGCGCGCGGGTGTTGTCGAGGATGACCTTCTTCTCGCGCTCGTAGTCGACAAGATCTTCGAGCCTCTGCGGATCGGGATGCTTGACCGGCACGATCTGACCCTGAGCATCCACGCGGAACACATGGTAGCGGGCATACATGCCGTAGCCATACTTGCCGATGTTCGCGATGCGCTCATGGTAGGTGCCTGCGATATCGACCTTCTGCGTATCGAAGGCAGGAAGACGGTCTGCAGCTCCCGGCAGAAGCTCGAGGAAGTCCTGGGGCTCGAGGTCGGCAAGCTCCTGGAGGACCGAGAGCTCTGCCTCGGCAGCAGCAGCAAGCGAGGCGCCAGGCACCCTCCCGGCACCGATGGTCCGAAGATACACATTCTCGTCGTCGACCGCAGCGTCCAAGATGTAGGACCCGAGGCCTTCCGCCTCGGAGTCGAAGAGCGCTGCCACGAAGGTGGCATAGGCACGGGCAAGCGCCATTGCATCGCCTGAAGTGCTGTTGCCTTCCTCCGCATCCGATGCGAGCGCCGCTGCCTTATGGAGCGCATCTCCCAGAGCCGCGATGACAGGATCTTCTTCGAGGCTCCGGAAGACCGTGAGCGTATCGAGCGAGAACGAGAGGCTCATGAGCCTTTCTGCATTCATTGCGTCTACCACAGCTTCCTAGTTGAGGACGGCACCCGTGGCGCCGCTCGAGACAAGCTGGGCGTAGCGCCTGAGGTAGCCAGAGAGCGGCTTCGTCTTGGGCGTGAACGCTGCCATGCGCTTCGCGAACTCCTCATCGGAAATCTTGAGGTCGAGCGTGCAGTTCGGGATATCGATCGAGATGATGTCGCCTTCCTGGATGATGCCGATAGGTCCGCCAGAGGCTGCCTCAGGCGAGACATGGCCGATGCAGGCACCGCGGGTGGCGCCGGAGAAGCGGCCATCCGTGATGAGGGCGACAGAGGAGCCGAGGCCCATGCCCTGGATGGCAGAGGTCGGCGTCAGCATCTCGCGCATGCCAGGGCCGCCCTTCGGACCCTCGTAGCGGATCACGACGACATCGCCCGGATTGATCTTGCCGCCGTCGATGGCAGCCTGCGCCTCTTCCTCGCTCTCGAAGACACGTGCCGGCCCTTCGTGCACGAGCATCTCAGGAGCAACAGCAGAGCGCTTGACGACAGAGCCTTCAGGGGCAAGGTTGCCATGAAGGACGGCAATGCCGCCGGTCTTGGAGAACGGGTTGTCGAGCGGTCGGATCACGTCGTGGTCGAGGACACGGGCGCCCTCGAGGTTCTCTGCGACGGTCTTGCCCGTGACGGTAAGGCAGGACGTATCGATGAGACCTGCCTCTGCAAGCTCGGACATGACAGCGTAGATGCCGCCCGCCTCGTCGAGATCCTCGATGTAGGTCGGGCCTGCCGGTGCCAGGTGGCAGAGGTTCGGCGTACGTGCAGAGATCTCGTTTGCGATATCGAGCGAGAGGTCGACGCCGCACTCATGGGCGATGGCAGGAAGGTGGAGCATCGTGTTCGTCGAGCAGCCGAGCGCCATATCCACGGTAAGCGCGTTCATGAGCGCTTCCTTTGTCATGATCTGCCTCGCGGTGATGCCCTTCTTGAGGAGCTCCATGACGGCCATGCCGGCGTGCTTGGCAAGCTGGAGGCGGCGGGAATAGACAGCAGGGATCGTGCCGTTGCCACGAAGGCCCATCCCGATGACCTCAGTGAGGCAGTTCATCGAGTTTGCCGTGTACATGCCAGAGCAGGAGCCGCAGGTCGGGCATGCCTTGCACTCGAACTCGTGGAGCTTGTCCTCATCGATCTTTCCTGCCGTGTAGGCGCCCATGGCCTCGAACATGGAGGAGAGGCTCGTCTTGTGGCCATCGATATGGCCTGCGAGCATGGGGCCGCCGGAGACGAAGGTCGTAGGCAGATCGAGACGCGCTGCCGCCATGAGGAGGCCCGGGACATTCTTGTCGCAGTTCGGGACCATCACAAGGGCATCGAAGCCATGTGCGAGCGCCATGCACTCCGTGGAGTCGGCGATGAGGTCGCGGGTCACGAGCGAGTACTTCATGCCCGCATGTCCCATTGCGATGCCGTCGCAGACCGCGATGGCCGGAAACACCACCGGCATGCCGCCTGCTTCGGCGACACCCATCTTGACAGCCTCGACGATCTTGTCGATGTTCATGTGTCCCGGCACGATCTCGTTGTAGGACGAGACGATGCCGACAAGGGGCTTCCTGATCTCTTCTTCGGTCCAGCCGAGCGCGTTGTAGAGGGAACGGTGGGCCGCAGCTTCAGGCCCGAACTTCAATGCGTCGCTCTTCATAGGGATATCCTCTCTCAGGCGCAGGTGCGCCCTTCCTTAACATGTTTTGCGCTAGCCGACAATCTGGAAGCCTTCGTCGACGAGGCGCTCCTTGATCGCATCGATCTGGGCCTGGTCGCGGGTCTCCATGCCGACACGCAGGGTGCAGGCAGAGATCGGCAGGTCCGGATCGGACAGGTCGTAGTCGACCGAGACCACATTTGCGCCGAGCGAGGCGATGATGCGGGAGACCTGCTCGAGCTGGCCCGGCTTGTCCGTGAGCTTGATTGCAAGCGTCGCCTTCCTGCCGCTCATGGCAAGGCCGCGGTTGATGACGCGGGACAGGATGTTCACGTCGATGTTGCCGCCAGAGATGACGCAGACGGTGCGCTTGCCCTGAAGCGGCAGCTTGCCGAACATGGCAGCAGCCACAGGAGCAGCTCCTGCGCCTTCGCTCACGAGCTTCTGGCGCTCCATGAGGTTCAAGATTGCGGCTGCAATCTCGTCGTCTGAGACCGTGACCATATCGTCCACGTACTTCTGCGCCATCTTGAACGTGAGGTCGCCCGGGTTCTTGACGGCGATGCCGTCGGCGAACGTGACCGCCGTATCGGATGCTCCCCACTTGCCTGCATGGAAGGCATCGACCATGGCAGAGGCGCCCTTGGCCTGGACGCCGTAGACCTTGCACGACGGCTTCAGGTTCTTGACGGCACAGGCGACGCCGGAGATGAGGCCGCCGCCACCGACCGGCACGATCACGGCATCCACATCGTCGAGCGTATCCATGATCTCGAGGCCGATCGTGCCCTGGCCAGCGATGACATCCTCGTCGTCGTAGGGATGGATGAACGTGGCGCCCGTCTCCTCCTGGAGACGTACTGCCTCGTCGTGGGCATCGTCGTAGGTGCCAGGGACGAGCCTCACCTCGGCACCGAGGCGGCGGGTGTTCTCGACCTTCATGATCGGCGCGCCGTCAGGCATGCAGACGATGCTCTTGACGCCCATGTGGGTGGCAGCCAGGGCCACGCCCTGGGCATGGTTTCCGGCAGAGCAGGCGATGATGCCCTTGTCGAGCGCCTCCTTCGGGAGCTGCGAGATCTTGTAGTAGGCACCCCTCAGCTTGAAGGAGCCGGTGACCTGGAGGTTCTCTGTCTTGAGATAGAGCTCGTCGAGTCCCGGCACAAGCTGCGGAGCAGCGATGAGGTCGGTCTTTCTGGCAACGCCCTTGAGGACATAGGCTGCGTGGTAGATCTTGTCGAGCGATAGCATGGGCATCTCCTTAGATGGCGAGGAAGTTCGTGATGTGCTGGCCTGCCGGAACCATCGGGCGGACCATCTCGTCGGGATCGAGGACGCAGTCGATGACCGCACCGGTGCCGCCATCGAGGGCTTTCTGGAGCGCGTCTTCGAGCTCCGTGACCGTGCTCACGCGCCAGCCGGGAAGGCGGTAGGCCTCGGCGAGCTTCACCCAGTCAGGTCCTCTGTCGAGCGTCGTCTCGGAGTAGTGCTGGTCATAGATCAGCGTCTGCCACTGATGGACCATGCCGAGGACGGTGTTGTCGAAGACGACCGAGATGATCGGCAGGTGGTAGTGCTCGACAGTTGCAAGCTCGATGCAGTTCATGCGGAACGAGCCATCGCCCGTGATATGCACGACGCGCTTGTCGGGGTTGCCAACCTGGGCACCGATGGCAGCGCCGAGGCCGAACCCCATGGCACCGAAGCCGCCCGATGTGATGAGCTGTCCGGGATAGGAGTAGTGCATATGCTGGATGGCCCACATCTGGTGCTGGCCCACGTCCGTGGCGACCATCGTGTCTTCGGGGCACAGGCGCGCAATCGTGTCGTCGATCTGCTTCGGCGTCAGGTGGTCTCCGCCCTCTTCGTACTGGGTCTCCGTCGGGAACGAGAATACGAACTCCTTCCAGACCTTGTGGCTCTGCTGCGGGACCATCTCGTTCAGGAGCTCGAGCACGCGCTTCGCATCACCGAGCACATAGTGGTCGCAGCGCACGTTCTTGCCGATCTCCGTCGAGTCGATGTCGACCTGGACGATCTTGGCCTGGCTTGCAAAGGAGGAAGGCTGGAGTGCCACACGGTCGGAGAAGCGGCAGCCCACGGCAATCAGGAGGTCGCAGTTGTCGACGGCCATGTTCGAGGCCTGAGATCCATGCATGCCGATCATGCCGGTCGAGAGCGGATCGTTTCCGACAAAGCCGCCGCCACCCATCACGGTGATGGCGACAGGAGAATCGATCCTGTTCGCGAACTCGTTGAACTCCTTGTTCGCGCGTCCGCGCACGACGCCGCCGCCACAGATAAGAAGCGGACGCTCCGCTTCCTCGACCATCTGCGCCAGGCGCTCGACCGCAGCCGTCTCAGGCTCGCGGGTCTCGATGCCGCCCATGAGACGCTTCGAGAGCTGGTTCGGGAACTCGAAGATGCGATGCTCCTCGACCGGCACATACTCGTAGTCGCACTTCGCCTGCGTGACATCCTTCGTGATATCGATGAGGACCGGACCCGGACGTCCCGTGCGGGCAATCAGGAAGGCCTGGCGCACGACATCTGCGAGCTCATGGACATCCTTCACGACACGGTTCCACTCCGTGATCGGCTTCGTTATGCCCGTGATATCGACTTCCTGGAAGGAGTCCTTGCCGAGAAGCTTGGACGAGACGTTGCAGGTGATAGCAACGATAGGAGAAGAGTCCATATAGGCCGTGGCGATGCCGGTCGTGAAGTTCGTGCAGCCGGGGCCCGACGTCGCGAAGCACACGCCGACCTTGCCGGTCGCACGGGCATAGCCGTCAGCGGCATGCACGGCACCCTGCTCGTGGCTCACGAGATAGTGGTGAATCTCGGGCGTCTGGTACAAGACGTCGTAGACGTCGAGAATCGTTCCTCCGGGATATCCGAAGACGGTATCGCATCCCTGCTCCTTGAGACACTCGATGAGTATCTGGGCACCTGTGAGCTCCATGCATCCTCCCCCTATGGCGGCAATCCTTGATTGAAGGATATGCCTCGAGCTGCCTTATGGCAGCGGCCTGTCCTGCAGACGGTGGGTCCCTCGTGCGAGGGGCACTCCGTGTGCAGGACGCCCGGATACGGGATGCATCCGGGCGTCCAGCCGAAATCAGGTGCCGGAACTAGTTGTTGAGGAGCTTGTCCTCGTCGTTCCAGGCGTAGAGAGCACGGATCTCCTTGCCCGTCTTCTCCATCAGGGTCTCGGCCTGCTGGCGGCGCATGGCCTTGAAGTGGACCTGGTGGGACTCATCGGACATGTCGAGCAGGAACTCCTTGGCGAACTCGCCGTTCTGGATGCGCTTCAGGTTGTAGCGCATGCCCTCCTTGGCAGCCTCGGTGATCACGTGCGGGCCGGCGGTGTAGTCGCCGTACTCAGCGGTGTTGGAGATCGAGGAACGCATGCCAGAGAAGCCGCTCTCGTAGATCAGGTCGACGATGAGCTTCATCTCGTGGATGCACTCGAAGTAGGCATTGCGCGGATCGTAGCCAGCCTCGACGAGCGTGTTGAAGCCTGCCTCCATGAGGTCGGTCACGCCGCCGCAGAGGACGTTCTGCTCGCCGAAGAGGTCGGTCTCGGTCTCGGTCCTGAAGTCGGTCTCGAGCAGTGCTGCACGGGCTCCGCCGATGGCTGCGCCGTAGGCAAGGGCGATATCGAAGGCGTCGCCGGTGGCATCCTGGTGTGCGCAGACGAGGCAGGGCGTGCCCTTGCCCTCGAGGTAGGTGGAACGCACGGTGTGGCCCGGAGCCTTCGGGGCGACCATGATGACGTTGCAGTCAGGACGCACCTCGATGCAGCCGTAGTGGATGTTGAAGCCATGGGCGAAGGCGATCGTCTTGCCCGGCGCCAGGTTCGGCTCGATGTCCTTCTTGTACATGGATGCCTGATACTCATCGTTGATGAGGATCATGATGATGTCAGCCCACTTGGCTGCCTCGGCAGTGGTCAGGACCTCCAGGCCCTGCTTCTCCGCCCTGGCCTTGGACTTGGAGCCCTCATAGAGGCCCACCTTCACGTCCACGCCGGAATCCTTGAGGTTCAGTGCGTGTGCGTGGCCCTGGGAGCCGTAGCCGATGATGGCGACCTTCTTGCCATCCAGCTTGCTCATGTCGCAGTCCTGCTCGTGGTACATCTTGAACGCCATGTCCAATCCCCTTTCAATCCTGGTTTGGGTCCGTTCAATATAGCTGCCTGCCTTCATCCGGGAGGCTGGCTGGGCTATCCGTTAACTACCTGTTAGCACGCGGCAACCGATGCATGTTCGTTCGTTTTCCACCGGCTTTCAGGTCTCGAGAGTTCCTATAGATTCGCGTTCTCCCGCATCACGGAGGAGCCCCGCTCGAGCGATATGACGCCTGTGCGGCACACCTCCAGGATCTCGAAATCACGCATGAGGTCGATGAAGTTGTCTATGCGCCGGGTGCCCCCGGCAATGCGGAACACGATGGAATCGCGGGTGTAGTCGACGATCTTGGCACGGAATGCCTCGCCGGCATCGAGCACCTGCTGGCGGGTCGCATTGTCGTTTGCGACCTTCAGAAGCAGAAGCTCGCAGCTGATGGAATCCTCCGGGTCGAACTCCTTGAAGGAGACGACATCGGGGAGCTTCGCGAGCTGGGCGACAAGCTGGCGCTTGGCCCTGTCCTCGCCCTCGAACTGCACGGTGATGCGGGAAAGATCTTCTGTCTCGGTCTCGGAGACCGTGAGGCAGGTGATGTTGAACTGGCGGCGGCGGAACATGCTCGTGACACGGTTGAGCACGCCGTACTCGTTGCGCACCATGATGGCAATGCTGTAGGTCTTCATGATGCTATCGCCCCATCCTCTGCTTCACGTCGTCCATGTTCACGATGAGCTCGTCCATCGAGGCACCGATCTGGAGCACCGGCGTCACGAACTCGTCGATCCCTATCGGGCACTCGATGAGGACGGGTCCTGCCTCGGAGAAGGAAGCCTCGAAGGCACGGGAGAAGTCCTCAAGGGTCTCCGTGCGCGTTGCCTTGGCACCCATGCCGCGGGCAATGGCGCAGAAGTCTGCTCCCTTGTGGGAAAGCGTCGTCTCGGAGTAGCGCTGGTGCCTGAAGAGCGACTGCATCTGTCGCACCATGCCCAAGGTCCCGTTGTTCAGGAGCACGACCGTGACCGGAATGTCATGGTCGGCGGCCGTGATGGTCTCCGCCATGTCCATCGCAAAGGAGCCATCGCCCGTAATGAGAACCGAGCGGCACCCGGTGCCGAGAGCGGCGCCGATTGCGGCGCCGAAGCCGAAGCCCATGGTCCCCAGGCCTCCTGAGGTGATGAACTCCCGGGGATGCACGAACGTGAGGTACTGCGCGGCCCACATCTGATGCTGCCCCACGTCGGTCACGACGGCAGACTCGTGCGGACGGATCCTGTCGATAGCAATCATGAGGTTCTTCGGGGTCATGCCGTCACGGTAGTCGTCGTAGCCCTTCTCCTCTGCCCTGAGCTCGCGCACATGGCGCCCCCACGCCTCGTGCGTGTTGGGCTCGATGAGCGGCAGGAGCGCACGCAAGGTCTCCTCCACATCCCCCAGAAGCTCGACCTTGTCGTCCAGGGTCTTCGAGAGCTCCGAGGAGTCGATATCGATGCGCACGACCTTGCCGGAGGGACCGAACTTCGTGCGGTCCCCCGTCGCGCGGTCGTTGAAGCGCACGCCGAGGGCGATCAGACAGTCGGAGTCATTGAGCGCTTTCGTGCTGGCAAAGTGTCCATGCATGCCCTGCATGCCGAGGAAATTGGGAGTCCTCGTCGGGATGCCGGAGACACCCATGAGCGAGCAGCCGATGGGAGCAGAGATCCTCTTGGCAAGCTCTACGACCTCATCCCCCGCTCCATCTGCGACGACGCCTCCACCAAAGTAGATGAAGGGGCGCTCGGCGCTGTTGATGGTACGAGCTGCTGCCTCGAGGTCAGCCGCATCGGGCACCATCTGCTGCGGCCTGAGCTTCACCTCGTCGTGCTCCAGAGGCTCTACGAGCTGGCGCTGGACATCGGAAGGGATGTCCACAAGGACAGGACCCTTCCTCCCGGAGCTTGCGAGCGCGAAGGCCTCGTGCACGATATGCTCGAGCCTGTCTGCCGAGCGCACGAAGTAGTTGTGCTTCGTTATGGGCAGCGTGACGCCGGTGATATCGAGCTCCTGGAAGGCGTCCGTGCCGATCATCTGGTTGCTCACGTTGCCGGTGATTGCGACAAGCGGGATGGAGTCGAGGTAGGCCGTGGCGATGCCGGTCACGAGATTCGTGGCGCCCGGACCTGACGTGGCGATAACGACACCGCAGCGTCCTGTCGCCCTGGCATAGCCATCGGCAGCATGCGTGGCATGCTGCTCGTGCGTCGTCTCGATGTGGCGGATGCGGTCGCGCCTGTCGTAGAGTGCATCATATATATCAAGCACAGTGCCGCCGGGATAGCCGAATACGGTATTCACGCCCTCCTCGATGAGCGTCTCGATGAGGAGCTCCGCTCCCGTCATCTTCTCCACGTTCTCGCCCTCCTTCCCGCTTGTCTTGCTGATATGAACTACTTGCCTTCGTTGGCGCGTGCCGTCTGGATCATGCGGTTGATCGCATTGACATAGGCCTTTGCCGAGGACACGACGATATCGTTGTCGGCGCCACGGCCCGTGTAGATCTTGCCGGACTCGGACTGGATGCGGACCGTGACCTCGCCGATCGCGTCGATGCCGCGCGTGACGGCCTTGACGACGAACTCCTGGAGGTCGCCGTGCATCGAGACGACCATGTCGATTGCCTTGTAGGCGGCATCGACCGGGCCTGTGCCCGTGGCGCAGACGACGTGCTTCTCCCCTGCTTCGTCCATGATCGTGGCCGTGGCGGTAGGCACCAGCGGGTCGCCGCAGCTCACCTGCAGTGCATCGAGCGTGTAGACAGCCTTGATGTCGCGGTCGCGCTCCTGGACCATGGACTCGAGGTCCTCGTCGTAGACTTCCTTCTTCTGGTCTGCGATCTCGAGGAAGCGCTGGTAGATGTCGTCGAACTCCTCAGGCGCAAATGTGTAGCCGAGCTCGGCGAGACGATGCTTCAGCGCTGCGTGCCCGCTCCTCGCAGAGAGGATGATCTCCGATCCTGCGGCACCCACATCCTCGGGGTTGATGATCTCGTAGGTATCGCGGGCCTTGAGCACGCCGTCCTGGTGGATGCCGGAGGAGTGCGCAAAGGCATTGGCGCCGACGATGGCCTTGTTTGCCTGGACATTCATGCCTGTGATGCGGGACACCAGGTGACTTGCACGCGTGAGCTCCTGCGTCACGATGTCCGTGTGGCCATCGAGCTCGTCGCCGTGCATCTTGAGCGCCATGACAACCTCTTCGAGGGCGGTGTTGCCGGCACGCTCGCCGAGGCCATTGATCGTGCACTCGACCTGCGTGGCGCCGTTCTTGACGCCAGCGAGCGCCAGCGCTGTTGCCATGCCCAGGTCGTTGTGCGTGTGCACGGAGATCGTGACGTTCTCGATGCCGCGGACATTGTCGGAGAGGCTCTTGATGCGAGCACCGAAGTCATCCGGCATGTTGTAGCCCGTCGTATCCGGAATGTTCACGACCGTGGCGCCGGCATCGACTGCTGCCTGGATGACACGGATCAGGAAGTCCTGGTCGGCACGGCCAGCATCCTCTGCATAGAACTCGACGTCGTCCACATACTGCTTTGCATACTTGACGCAGTGGATGGCACGCTCGATGCACTCGTCCTCCGTGATGCGGAGCTTCTCTGCGAGGTGCTGCGGCGAGACGCCGAGGCCAGTGTGGATGCGGGGGCGCTTGGCGGTCTTCAGGGCCTCTGCGGCACGGTCGATATCCTTGTCGACAGCGCGCGTGAGGCCGCATACGACGCAGTCATCGCCTGCGAGGCGGCCGATCTCCTGTACGGACTTGAAGTCGCCCGGACTCGAAATCGGGAAGCCGGCCTCGATGACATCGACATGCATGCGGATGAGCTCCTGGGCAATCACAAGCTTCTCTTCCGTGTTCATGGATGCGCCGGGGGACTGCTCGCCGTCGCGGAGGGTGGTGTCGAAGATTGCAATCTTGCGGGTCATAGGATGGCTCCTCTCGTGTGCGGATGCACATTGATACACAAAACGCCTGGCCCAGGAAACCTGGCAGGCGTCGCAGAGAGTTCTATGTAAGGGTGGTGTGTGCGAGCGCCGATGCCTAGCTTTCTAGGAAGACAGGATCTAACGCGCTGGCTGTATATGTCTATACGCCTAGCGCGCGCTCGCTAGTAGGAGTACCGCAATGGAGCTGATGGCTACGCTCTGCGCAGCTTCAGAACCAATGTATGTCTTAATTTGAGACACTCTGGATACTCCCTTGGACTTGGCACCTCCCGGTGCGTTGGTAGCAGGATGACACACTCGAAACAGCTTGGACAGGCTCTGAATCTGTTACGTAGCGAAACGGAAACAAAGCACCCAAGCAAGCTTTCAGCTACCTCTCTGACCGCTTCTTCTAAATATAGATGCAGCCGCCATCATGCCTGAAAGCTAGCCCTGCCCTGTGCGCTTCCTGAATCCGGGAGCGGTCGTGGAAGATGCGGGGCGCCACAGCGCCTTCACATTTGTCGAATGCCTTCGTTGTGGCCTTCCCCGCCTGCTTGCATACGGACCATATCTGTCTGGGTGGCATAGCGCAGGGACATCACTGCATGCAGGCACGCCTGATTTTCCAGAGCCTATCGATGGATACGCCAGCCGCTCTGGAGGCTGTCGCTCAGGCTGCTAGTTCATGCGCTTACGGCGGGCTTGCTTCAGCCAGTTGCGCTTGAAGGCACCCACGCCGCCAAAGAACTTGTCGTACGTCTCACCATCCTCGTGGACAGCATATTTAACGGCAGCAAGCTCAATGGTGCACAGGTAGTCAGCTACCTGCTCCAGCCGATAGACGCTCATGGCAGTCTTTCGACGCACGACGACATTGCGGGACAAAATGCCTCCCGCTGCTCCGTACAGAGCACGCTCCACGATGCTCTGTCCACCGTCGTAGCAGACCTTCATATCGTCGAAGGTCTGAAAGAAATCCAGGCTGTCCGACATGAAAGTTTCGATGTCGCGCTCCATGCGCCTCGAGAGGCCCTCTGGATTCGGGTACTCGCTGCGACGATAGAAAAAAGGTAGCGTAGCTAATCGGCAGGCGCTGGACCAGCACGTTGAAAGACCACAGGAGTTGTTTCCTTTGCGATGGCTCCAGGCCCTCATAGGTGCCATGACCATTCAGCAGCGGCTCTGAGCGGAAGGGAATGTTGGGAAGGCCTGCCCTAGAAAGCGCCTGCTCGTAGCGCATGACCTGCTCGCGAATATCATTCGCCTGGTCATGGAAGACAGGTGTCAGCAGGCAGTGCGAGATACTCCTCCCATATCCCCGCTTTCGTCCGCAAAGATGCTCTGCCCTCTTGCCATGAAACAGCCCCTGGAGACAGAAGAAGCCGGGGATAGGCCCCGGCACTTGGAGGCAGCGGAAACCAACCACCAAAATACCTATGCCACAGAAGAACGCTCCTGCATACCTCCATCGGTCTCGATTCTCATGGCTTGGATCTCACCATGAATTGGAACCATACCGAATTCACCATGCTGAACTCTCCTGCCGGTTTCTTCGATGTCCGAGCATAACGCATAATCAGGGATGCCCATGATGCAGATGCAGCTTGGCTACGATATAAAGACTACCCTTGTTCAACGATGGAACCCCCACCCATGCATCCCTGCAAAGGCCATTGCTCATAGCGTGCTGAAACTGGCTTCCCGACCAATCGTATGCAGCCCTCTCATTGCAAAGAAATGGTCCATGGGGAGCCATCGGAGCCTTCGTGTACCTGCTCCAAGAGAACGACAAAGCATTGTCCCTGCACACCCGCACAGCTTGCCGTTCCAGACCGTGCTGGCTTCATTCCCAGCGCGGTGCGGAACGGCCGCGTCCTGAAGCTGTCTCGCACTCTTTCTGGCATCACAGCCCCTCCATCCATGCGCTCGAGGTCTGTTCTGCCTCCGTTCCATGCACCGGAGGCATACGCACACGTCAGCGGCCTGTGCGGTGCCGCCAGATTTCTGGCAGAAATGCGACGCTATCGAACGCTTTGTGTGCTTTTGCGTCTGCCGAAAAAATCCTTTGGCCCTCCGTGCGAAAATGCTTTCCCGGGCGCAGTTTTGCTACCTGCGCCGGAGTCGCTTTTCTACATGTTGTCGACAGGTCTTCGACACTCTTTCAACAATATCTTGTATATTTCAGCGCTGCAGACCACCATGAGTTGTGGCATAGTACATCATGCAGCGCAAGAGGCTGTGGTAGCCACAGCTGATATGCACCAACGCAGACGCCTCTCGCATTGCACCCAGAAGACAGCTGCGCGAAAGGCCGGCGGGCAAGGCGCTGGCGACAACCATCAAGGAGAGCGGAAATGAAGATTATCAAGCGCAACGGATCTGAAGTTTCCTTCGATATCTCGAAGATCGAGAACGCGATCAGGGGCGCGAACCGCGAGGCAGCCGAAGACGAGCGTCTGACCGACCGCCAGATCGTCTACGCCGCCGAGAATGTGCGAGACCGCTGCGAGGCAGCAGGACACACGGTCTCGGTCGAGGAGATCCAGGACATGGTCGAGGATGAGATCATGGCACTGGACCGTTACGAGGTAGCCCGCAAGTACATCATCTACCGCTATGTCCAGTCTCTGAAGCGCCAGAAGAACACGACAGACGACAAGATCCTGTCCCTCATCGAGTGCAACAACGAGGAAGTCAAGCAGGAGAACTCGAACAAGAACCCGACTGTCGTCTCCGTCCAGCGCGACTACATGGCTGGCGAGGTCTCGAAGGACCTGGCCTGCCGCATGCTGCTTCCGCCCGATGTTGTGCGTGCCCACCAGGAAGGCATCATCCACTTCCATGACGCGGACTACTATGCGCAGCACATGCACAACTGCGACCTCGTGAACCTCGACGATATGCTCCAGAACGGTACCGTCATCTCCGGCACCCTCATCGAGAAGCCGCATTCGTTCTCGACGGCCTGCAACATCGCGACGCAGATCATCGCCCAGGTGGCCTCCTGCCAGTACGGCGGCCAGTCCATCTCCCTCTACCATCTCTCAAAGTTCGTCGATGTCTCGAGGAAGAAGATCCGCCGCCAGGTCGCAGCAGAGCTCGATGCGATCGATGCGCACCCTTCTGAGGACAAGATCCACGAGATGGTCGAGAAGCGTCTGCGCGACGAGATCGCCCGCGGCATCCAGACCATCCAGTACCAGGTCGTGACGCTGATGACGACAAACGGCCAGGCGCCGTTCATCACGGTGTTCATGTACCTCAACGAGGCACGCAACGAGCAGGAGAAGCACGACCTCGCCATGTGCATCGAGGAGATGCTGCGCCAGCGCTACCAGGGCGTGAAGAACGAGAAGGGCGTCTGGATCACGCCGGCCTTCCCGAAGCTCATCTATGTGCTCGAAGAGGACAACATCCATCCGGACGATCCCTATTTCTACCTCACGAAGCTTGCTGCCAAGTGCACGGCCAAGCGCATGGTGCCTGACTACATCTCCGAGAAGAAGATGCGCGAGTACAAGCTCTCCAAGGGCGAGACCGAGGGCCACGGCGACGTGTACACCTGCATGGGCTGCCGCTCCTTCCTGACGCCTGACCGCTCCGGCAACGGCTACGACAATGTCGCAAAGGCAAAGAACTACGAGCCGGGCAAGCCGAAGTACTACGGCCGCTTCAACCAGGGCGTCGTGACGATCAACCTGCCCGATGTCGCCCTTTCCTCCAATGGCAACATGGACGAGTTCTGGAAGATCTTCGACGAGCGCCTCGAGCTCTGCCACAAGGCCCTGCGCTGCCGCCACGATCGCCTGCTCGGCACGACGTCCGACGCAGCCCCGATCCTCTGGCAGTACGGAGCTCTTGCACGCCTCGACAAGGGCGAGAAGATCGACAAGCTCCTCTACGGCGGCTACTCCACGATCAGCCTCGGCTATGCCGGCCTCTATGAGTGCACGAAGTTCATGACCGGCCACAGCCACACCGACAAGGAGGCTACGCCCTTCGCGCTTTCCGTCATGCAGCACATGAACGACAAGTGCGCCGAGTGGAAAGCAGCCGAGAACATCGACTACTCCCTCTACGGCACGCCGCTCGAGTCCACAACCTACAAGTTCGCGAAGTGCCTCCAGCGCCGCTTCGGCATCATCCCGGGCATCACGGACAAGAACTACATCACGAACTCCTACCACGTCCATGTGACCGAGAAGATCGACGCCTTCACGAAGCTCAAGTTCGAGAGCGAGTTCCAGCGCCTCTCCCCCGGTGGCGCCATCTCCTACGTCGAGGTCCCGAACATGCAGGACAACCTCGAGGCAGTCGTGCGTGTCATGCAGTTCATCTATGAGAATATCATGTACGCAGAGCTCAACACGAAGTCCGACTACTGCCAGGTCTGCGGCTACGACGGCGAGATCAAGATCGTCGAGGACGACGGCAAGCTCGTCTGGGAGTGCCCGAACTGCGGCAACCGCGACCAGAACAAGCTCAATGTCGCCAGGCGCACCTGCGGCTACATCGGCACCCAGTTCTGGAACCAGGGCCGCACGCAGGAGATCAAGGACCGCGTCCTGCACCTGTAAGAGCCGTCTGCATACTGCAAGCGGGGATGGGCCGGAAGGCCTGTCCCCGCTCTTTTTGTGCTCTGCCATCTGTACGCGTTCCTGTCGGCAGAGCCTGCTAAGGTTGAGACCATAAGAAAGTCCAGAGAAGAGGCTGGCGGATGAACTACTCCGAGATCAAATACTGCGACATCGCGAACGGTGCCGGTGTCAGGACGACGCTTTTCGTCTCAGGATGCAGGAGGCACTGCCCGTTCTGCTTCAATGAGGTTGCCTGGAAGTTCACAGCCGGAAAGCCTTTCACGAAAGACGTCGAGGATGCCATCATCGAGAGCATGGAGCCCTTCTATGTGGATGGCCTCTCGGTCTTGGGCGGCGAGCCGATGGAGCCCGAGAACCAGCGCGGCCTTGTGGACTTCCTCGAGCGTGTGAAGAAGACCTATCCGGAAAAGCCGATCTGGCTCTACTCCGGCTTCACCTATGAGGAGCTTGCAGGCACAGAGCCCGTGCATGCTCCCTATATGGAGTCTCCCCGCACCGAGGTCACAGACCGAATTCTCCAGACCCTCTCCGTCCTGGTAGATGGCCCTTTTGTCCAGGACTTGAAGGACATCTCGCTCCGCTTCCGCGGCTCCTCGAACCAGCGCCTCCTCGATATGCCGAAGACGCTTGAGTCGGGCACGCCGACCATCTGGCACGACGACCCCATCTTCGAGACCCATACGATGTAGGGCACAGAGCAGCACGCACACCAAGAGGGCGCCCGCAGGCGCCCTCTTCTTCTATCTCGAAACAGTCCTGCCCTGGAGCTTGGGGTTCGCGCCATAGATCTCATGAAGGCCCCGGAGCGTGAGCGTCGCATCGGCCGCGACCTTGTGGCGCATATGTGCGGCAAGCTCTTCTGCCTGGCTTCCCGTGACAGCGACCGGAGCCGCGCTTCCCAGCTCTTCGAAGACAAGATCGATGAGGCCGTCGACCTTCGCAAGCTCTCCCAGGACGAGGCCTGAGCGCATCGCATCTGCGGTCGTCGTGCCGATGGCATGTGCCGGTACCGAGAGCTCGATCTCAGGCAGGCGTGCAGCTGACTCGCGCAGGGCCTTTGCCCCAAGCGAAAGCCCCGGCGCTATGATGCCGCCCAAGAAGGCGCCATCTTTTCCTACCGCCTCGATGTTCAGGGTCGTGCCGAAGTCCACGGCGACAGATGGCGCTCCGTAGCGCGTGCGCACAGCGACGGCATCTGCCAGGCGATCGGGACCAATCTCTGCCGGATCCTTGTAGGCAAGGCGCATGCCGCTTCTGATGCCCGGCCCCACGACGAGGGGACGCAGGCCCGAAGAAGCGCCCAGACCTTCGCGCCAGGCTTCTGCAAGGCAGGGAACGACACAGGAAAGAACCGTGCCGAAGCTGTGAGGCACCTCGATGCCTGCATCCTCTGCCATGAGCTTCAAGGCTTCCCGCACGCTGAGCCTGACTTCATCTGCCGTGAGATGGGCTGCCGTCGTGAGCGTGAAGGACGAGAGCGGCTCCGCATCTGCTGTGACACCCGCTGCAAACAGGCCGAAGGAGGTCTCTGTATTGCCGACGTCGACTGTCAGGACAGCGAGGGGATCTTGTACCTGCATGGGACCTCTCCTTATTGAGACCATTTTCAGAATGCACCCGGATATCCGGGCTCCTGCCTGTATACTGTAGCCGTTCTGTCAGCGTAACCCGACTCTCCGCTGAGGGAGAGCGGATATACCTCAAGGAGCATCAATTGAAGAACGCTACGCATTCTGCCTCATGGCAGGGGCAGCTCACCCTCAGGGGTGCCCTCATCGGCTGCATCGGCTGTGTCATCATCACAGCCTCGTCCGTCTACACGGCGCTGAAGCTCGGAGCCCTTCCCTGGCCCATCGTCTTCGCGGCCGTCATCTCCCTCTTCTTCCTGAAGCTTCTGGGCCATACGACCTTGAATGAAGCGAATGTAACGCACACGATCATGAGCGCTGGCGCTATGGTCGCAGGTGGCCTTGCCTTCACGATTCCCGGTGCCTGGATGCTGGGGCTGGGAGACCAGATCGGCTGGACCGAGATCTTCCTCGTCGCCCTTGCCGGCACCATCCTGGGCCTCATCTCCACTGCGCTCATCCATCGCCACTTCATCGTCGATGCCGCGCTCGAATTCCCGACCGGCACCGCTGCCGCAGAGACGCTGCGCGCGACCGAGGCGGGGGGTGCCACGGGACGCGAGCTCTTCTGCTCGATGGGTGTGGCCGGCCTCTGGAGCGTCCTGCGCGACGGCGTGGGCGCCCTGCCCACGATGCTCGCTGCACTTCCCATTCCCGGCATCACCTTCGGCATATACAACTCGCCGATGATGCTCTCCGTCGGCTTCCTCGTCGGCTGGGTGCCGGTCCTCTTCTGGTTTGCAGGAGCCCTCTTCTCGAACTTCGGCCTCATCGTCGGCGGCTCTGCAGCAGGACTCTGGGATATCGCCACGGCCCGGGGCATCGTCTCCTCCCTCGGCATGGGCCTCATGATGGGCTCTGGCACAGCGACCGTCGTGAAGGACATCCTGCCCGAAGCGAAGACGATTGTCTCAGGACTCAGGCATGAAGCCACCGAGGAGAAGGACTCCCCCTATTCGCTTGCGACAGGGTCTCTCCGCCTCGATGCGGGCATCTTCGGCATCGCCGCGGCCGCCGTGGCACTCCTTGTCTGCTTTGCTCTCGGCTTGGGCCCTCTTCCCGCCATCGTCGTCGTGCTCTTTGCCTTCGTCGCAACGATCATGAGTGCACAGTCATGCGGCCAGACCGGCATCGACCCGATGGAGATCTTCGGCCTCATGGCCCTTCTCGCCGTCGCTGCCCTCTCCGGCGTGGCCCAGGTGAAGCTCTTCTTCGTGGCCGGCATCGTCGCTGTCGCCTGCGGCCTTGCAGGAGACGTCATGAATGATTTCAAGGCTGGCGCCATCCTCGGCACCGATCCGAGGGCCCAATGGCTGGGGCAGGCTCTGGGCGGCATCATCGGTGCCATCGTCGCTGCAGCCGTGATGGTCGCGCTCGTCTCTGCCTATGGGCCTGATGCCTTCGGCCCTGGCAAGGAATTCGTCTCTGCCCAGGCATCGGTCGTTGCGACCATGGTGTCAGGAATCCCGAGCCTGCCTGCCTTCTGGGTGGGGCTCATTTCCGGTATCGCGCTCTACTGGGCAGGCCTTCCTGCCATGCTCATAGGGCTTGGCGTGTATCTTCCCTTCTACATGAGCTTCACGGCCTTCCTCGGCGCTCTCGCGAAGCAGGTCTACGACCGTATCCAGCGTGCCCGCAGGAAGGGCATGCCTGAAGCAGAAGCTCAGGAGGCCCAGAAGGAGGCAGATGAGGCAGGACTTGTCGTTGCCTCGGGCGTCCTTGGTGGCGAGTCCATCGTCGGTGTCATCATCGCCTTCATCGCCGTTGCCGCAGGCCTTGCCGGCTAGGGCAATCGGCACACGCACCATGCAGGAAGCCCCGAAGCGCATATGCTCCGGGGCTTCCTTCTGTATAGCTTGCTTCCAATGGCCTAAGCCTTCCTGCTGAACGGGTCCTCCCCTTTCGCGAAGAGCTCGATCATCCAGTTTGTCATGCTCGAGGTGTCCTCATGCGTCTTCGGAAGATCTTTCCTCTCGACCCACTCGGCGAGGCTGAGCTCCCCTTCGTCGACCGTGAGCTCGTCCGAGCCGTCGAGCCTGGCGAAGAAGCCGACAAGCAGGGTATCCGAGAAGGACCAGGGCTGGTCCGTGACATAGGTGAGGTCCTTGACGGAAAGGCCGACCTCCTCTGCGATCTCGCGCCGGCAGCACTCCTCGAGCGTCTCTCCAACCTCGGTATAGCCGGCGACAAGCGCATAGTGCGTGATGCGTCTTCCGGCATACTTCGTGAGGAGGAGCCTCTCGCCGTCCACGATTGCGACGATCACGCCGATGTTGATGCGGGGATAGACGATGTTTCCGCAGGACGGGCAGACAAGCTCGCGGGAGCGCGGTGCATGGACAAGAGGGGCGGCACACGCACCGCAGTAGCGGTTGTGCTGCCGCCAGTCCCAGAGCTGGTAGCCCGTGATGGCAGCGAATGCCAGCCAGCGTGGCTCATAGAACCGGCAGCCTGAGACGGAGAGGTAGCGGAAGGATCCCTTGACCTCGACGAGCACATCGGTCGCAAGGAAGAACCGCTTGTCGTCGATCGAGAAGAGATAGACGCAGGAAGGCTTCCGTGCGTAGTCCGCAAGCTTCGGCAGCACGAGCTCTCCATCACGTTCCTGCGCAAGCATGCCCTTGCCGTGCACCCGCATGCTGTCTGCCCCTGTCCAGGACGCATTGGCAGCATAGTGGAGGACATAGTCTCCTGGTTCGGGATCGAGCGCCTTGAAGGCATTGTCGAAGACGTGCGGAGCGATTTCCTGAATCATGGATGCTTCTTTTCTGTGCCTCAGGCAAGCGCCGGCACGAGCGATATCAGGGGATAGAGGACAAGCGGCAGGAAGGCTGCCGGCAGGAGATTGGCTGTCTTGATATGGCAGATGTCCATCATATCGAAGGCAATGGCAAGAAGGAGGAGCGATCCTGTGACAAGCATCTGGGAGATGGTCGCATCCGAGAGATACGGCGCCACCGCTCCTGCAAGGATCGTGAGCACAGCCTCATAGGCAAAGACGCAGAGGCCTGAGGCCACGGTGCCCGAGCCGAGCGTCGCCGCCATGAGCATGCAGACGACGCAGTCAATCAAGGACTTCGCGAAGAGCGTCGATGCATCGCCTTCAAGGCCCGCCTCGAGCGATCCCACAATTGCCATCGACCCCACGCAGATGAAGAGCGTCGAGGAGACGAAGCCCCGGGCAAAGCCGGGGCTTGCTGCCTTCTGCTCGGCAGGTGCCACCGGGCCGAGCTTTTGCTCCACCCAGGAGCCGAAGCGCGAGATCAGAGCGTCGAGGTCGAGCGCATGGCCAAGAGCGCCGCCCAAGGCAACCGAGAGCGTGATCGTCACGACCGACGCGTCTCTCATCATCCCTTCCACGGCGACCAGAATCACGCAGAGCCCCATGCCCTTCATCAGGAAGGTGCCGAGGTCCTCGGAGATCCGGCTCCGGAATGTGAGGCCGACAAATGCCCCGCCTGATGCCGCAAGGCCATTCACGAGCGCACCGAAGAGATTCACTGGTTCGCGCCATTCCCTCTGAGCTTGCCGGGAATGAGGCCGAGGCGCACGCAGGCATTCCAGACGCCGTCGTGGTCCACATCGTCTGTCACGTAGTCGGCAAACTCCTTCACCTCGGGGTTGCCATTGCCCATAGCGATGGAGGTGCCGACGACGCCGAACATCTCGAGGTCGTTGCCGCCGTCTCCGAAGCAGATGGCATGCTCGGGAGGTATTTCGTAGTGCCTGAGCATGCGGGCCACCGCCCTGGCCTTGCCGCCGCCGAGCGGGAATGCATCGACGAAGTTCGGGCTCCAGCGCGTGAGCTTCAGATGCTTCGTGTTCTTGGTCACGATGTCGGTCTTGCCGGGTCCCAGGAAGATGTTGAGCTGGATGATATCGTGGTCGAGCGCCTGGTCGATATCCTCTGTCGGCATATCGATATTGGCTGCCTCGAAGGCACGCTCGAGGAGCTCATCGCGTCCGCTCACATAGCACTTCGTCGCCTCCATGAAGGCGCAGTTGTAGAGGCCCTGGTGCACCTGGTCGACGACGACCCTGATATCGTCGGGGTCGATCGGCTGCTGGAAGATCACGCCGTAGCGGTTCAGGACGAACTGGCCATTGAAGAGGATGAAGGCCTCCATGTCCTCGATATCGATCATATCGACCTGATAGGGAGGGCGTCCTGTCGCAAGGAAGCACTTGACACCTGCCCGCTTGAGCTCGTGCAGCGCCTGCTTCGTCGATTCCGGTATCTGGTGCGTCGCAAACGACAGGAGCGTTCCGTCTGCATCGAAGAATGCTGCCTCTACCGGCTCTGTCCTCGTCCAGCTTGGCATGGTCTCCCCTTGTCTCTCGTGGTCTCCCAGAAATCCTACGACTGCCTTGTGAGCACAGCGCCGTGACCACCGAGAATCTGCCAAACCCCCGGACCAAGAAGGCGGATCAGATACTTGCGCTCGGCACGGGCAAGATCGGGGACCGCATCCACACGGGTGAGCAGGAACGGTGCCAGGCGGTTGAACTCGGACTGGGGACGCGTCTCTCCGTGGATGTTGATGAGGATGTCGCCCGAGACGCAGAGATGCTGCGTCCGGTCGATGAGGACGGTCTCGCCCTTCACATGCCCGCCCTTCCCCTCATAGACCTCGAAGGAGAAGGGGGCGAAGTCGAGCGTCACAGGGTCTCCGTCTGCATCGACGCAGCGGGCAATAGGCTCATCTGCCCCTTCGGGACGCTTGCCGAGGCTCTCGAAGAGCTCCGCCGCGGGCGGCTCATAGCGGCTGAAGAGGTTTGCAAGCCTCGAATAGGCAAGGCCGCGCGGGTCGCGCTCGCGCCAGTCGGGACGTCCCTCGCGCTGCCGTGCATAGTTCTCGATCACATGCTCTGAGGCAAGGGCATGGGCAAAAAGATTGATGGCACCCGAATGGTCCGCATCTCCGTGGCTCAGAAGGACGGTGCCCTCGCCCGGCTTCCAGCCCGGGCAGAGCGCCTCGATCTCGCGCGCCAGCTCGTCTCTGTAGACCGCAAAGCCAGTATCGACGAAGAGCAGGCCTTCGTCGCCGAAGAGGATCCAGGTATCAGAGCCGCAGGGCGGCTCAATCAGGGCGCACTGGGCTCCGCCTGGCGCCGTAAAGCGCGTCGTGCGCACCGCCTCGGCGTACCCGTCTCCCCGGTAGCGCTCGATCCTTTCTGCGAACTGGCGCATGTAGTCGAACGGCTTGAACGGGTCTGCACTCGTCGTCTCGAGGACCTGGATGAGCCTGTTTGCGTTCACCATGACCCGCTTTGCCTGCGCCTCCGTGAAGCCGCAGATCTTCGAGATGTCCTTCGCGAATGGCTCGTAGAAGAGCGTGTTGTCGATCAGGTAGCCTTCGCGCCCGAACGGCAGCTGCCGGCAGGGGCAGATCCTCTGTACCTCGTCGAGGAAGACCTGGAGACGTGCCGGATCCTCCACATAGAGGCCGGCGCGCACGATCTCTGCACCCGGCAGCTCAGGCTCAGATACAAGGGCATCCAAGGCGGCACCCACGTGGTAGTCCTTCGCACGGGCATTGAGATAGGTGAGCGAGAAGCCGTAGCGCTCGCAGAGCTCGAGGAAGGGTGTCAACGCCCCCTCTGCATCGGGCAGCTCGAACTCGAGGAGGACGACCCTACCCCAGAGCCGCTGGCCGGCAAGCACCCTGCGCTCCCTGAGCTCGGCTTCTGCTGCATCGAGGGCCTCTTCCTCCCCCTCCGCCTCGATGAAGAGGGTATGGACATCGATGACCTTGTTGTAGCTCACACGCTTGATATCGAGGCCATGGGCCGCGAAGAGCCGCTCCTGCGCCAGGAAGGACCCAGGCCTGTCGTTGAGCGCGAGCACGAATGAACGATGCATGCTGAGATCCTCCCGGTCAGCCGAAATACGTGTGGCCGGCGCCGAGCACGCCTGCCTCCTGGGCCGTGAGCCCGTCGCTCTTCTTGAGGCAGCGCCTGTTCACCCAGGACTCCTTCCATCCATAGGAGAGCTGGGACGCTGGAGGCACATCGATCGTCGTATAGCCATAGGCATTGATCACATGGGTGCCGGATGCAAGCACGCGCTCCCTCTTGAAGTCAGGGATATAATTCGCATGCACGTGCCCATGAATGTGGTAGCGGGGATGCCAGCGCTCGACGAACTCATCGAAGCACTCGAATCCCTGATGCGGCAGGTCCTCGAGGTCGCCGACGCCGCGCTCCGGCGCATGCGTGAGCAGGATATCGAGCCCTCCCAGAAGCCTGATCTGGGGGTCAATGCGCCGGATCTGCCGTGCCATCTCGCGCTCCGTATACATATACTTGCCGTCCCGGTATTTCCGGGAGCCGGCAAGACCTGCAATGCGGATGCCCTGGTAGACATAGACGGAGTCGTCGAGGCAGATGCAGCCTCCCGGTGCCGACTTCCTGAGCTTGTCATCGTGGTTGCCATGCACATAGAGAAGCGGCCTGTTCAGCATCGTGACAAGGAACTCGAGGTAGTCGGGATCGAGGTCTCCTGCAGCAAGGATGAGGTCTATGCCCTCGAAGCGGCGCCTGTTGAAGGAGCCCCAGAGCACCTTCTCTTCGACGTCGGCAATAGCAAGGATGCGCATCCCTCACGCACCTTTCTGGGTGTTCTGAGGCACTTCGGGAAGCGAGCTTTCGGCCGGCTTCCAGTCCCCAGGAAGGCCGCCCCGCACATTCTGGCAGAGCCAGTCGCAGGAGACGATGTCGGACGGCGCAAGCTTCGTGCCGTCGATCGTCCTGCCATCCTGGAGCGCGATCTCGCCTGCAAAGGGCTCGAGGGTCCGGGCCTTGATATCGTGCTCGAGGAGCCCGACAAGGCGCTTCGAGGACTCAGGAAGTCCCGGCGCGAGCACGATATCGATCACGCCGGAAGAAAGGCCATACCAGTAGCTCACAGCCTGGGCATCTCCTGCCGGCTTCGGCAGCTCGAGCCTGCCGTCTCCATCCTGGAGTGCCGGCGGAAGCGCCCCCTGCAGCATGCTCCTCATGATGAGCTCGTAGTAGCGGCCCCAGTGCCAGACCGGCACGGCGAGGTTGTGGACGTGGCCCTCCTCGAGCGTGAAGAGGCCGAAGGCAGAGGGCTCGCCGACAGGGGCTGTCACATCGTTTCCGGAGATGAGCGGAGCCCCCTGCCATTTCTCGAGGTCTGCCTGGAAGAACTCTGTCTGCTCGCCGCGCTTCGACCAGGAAAGCAGGACCTCTGCCGCAGGGTCGACAAGGGCTGCTCCGAGCGCGAAGGCATCAATCTCCGATACTGTGCCGAAGATCGGGACATGGGCATGGTAGAGGAGCCTGTGATCCTCGGAGAGGCTTGCCGCAAGCGCACCGAGCACGAACTTCGCCTCATACATGCGCCCATAGTAGGAGCGCACCGACTGGTGCGGCAGCGTGATCGAGCAGTTCAGGAAGCGCACCTCGGGGTGCATGACCGCTTCCTTCACGGTTGCCTGCATGAGGGTAGGAGACGTCGTGAAGACGATGCTCGCTCCCTGGGCAACGGCGTCCTGGATGGCTCCAGCGACTGCCGTATCGTCCGAGCAGCCCTCATAGGCAAGCGTCTCGACGACGCCGGAGAGGCGCTCTGCCATCTCCTTCCTGCCTTCCTCATGCGCACGCACCCAGGCAGACTCCGCTGCTGTCTCCTCGTGGATGAAGGCAGCGATGACGGGCTTCTGGCTGCCTTGCGGCAGGCGCCCGAGAACATGGGAGATGAGGCTCCGGGGAGCCACCTTCGGCCCGTCCACGAGCACGACCGGACCTTCCTCGCCGTCGAGCGTGGAGCCCTGGAAGACAAGCTCCTTCCAGATCCTCTGGATGCGCTCGAGCACGATCTGGGACGGCGTCTCGAGGAGATTGTCCTGGCCAAAGAAGGAGAGATAGATGAGGAGGGCATCCGACGCCGTGACATCGAGGTGCCAGCCGCCAGCACGCAGGAACATCTCCTCGAAGAAGTAGTAGGTGCTCCTCAGATAGTGCACACGCTCATCGGGCCAGGGATGCTCGAGGTCCTCGCCGAAACAGGCAGCAAGCTTCGCATAGGAGCCTTCGCGGGTGAAGTCGATCTCGAAGAGCGGACATACCTTGAAGAAGGCAAGGAACTCGTTGTAGGTGCCATCGGCCTCGCTCGGGACCAGGCGTGTGACCTCAGCCTCGATCGTCTTGGCACCGAGGTACTTCATGACAGAAGTGCGCTTGTTGCCTTCGAGCACATAGAAGCGGTGCAGGAACTCATAGACCTTGATCGGATCGCGGAAACCTTCTGTGACCTGTATGTCATAGAGGTGCGACCACTTCATCGCGAACTCGGAGTTCTGGGGCAGGATCGGAAGGAACGTGCGCGAGAACGCGACCTGGCGGCCTTCCGTACGGGTGCCCACGACCTGCGAGAGCGGAATCTCGAACGTGCCGAGCGGCTTCTCGCCGGCAAACGACTCCTCGCCCGTGATCGAATCGAGCGCTGTCAGATAGGGATGGCGGCCCTGCGCCTGCGCCCTCCTGCAGTCGCGCTCGCCCTGCTTCATCGCCTTGCGGTAGTTCTCGTCCACGCTATCACCTCACGCACGTTCTCATAGCCCTTATACTATACGGTTTTAAGGTCCCGCTATTTCTTCTGTCCGGAACGTTACAGAGTCTCATGCAAACCCTGCCTATTTGCTACCCTTTGAGTGACAGCCACGTACGGAAGGATCTACATGCCAGATGAATTCACCGCTTCTGCAGAAGAGCACGCAAAGCTCGATGCCCTCAAGCAATATCTTCAGGAGCTCGGATCGGTCGCCGTCGCCTTCTCCGGAGGCGTCGACTCGACGTTCCTTCTGAAGGTCGCCCATGACACGCTCGGCGACAACGCAATCGCCATCACCGCCCGCTCCGAATCCTTCCCGATAAGGGAATTCCACGAGGCAGAGGACTTCTGCCAGAAGGAAGGCATCCGCCATATCTCTGTCGCCTCGGAGGAGCTCGATATCCCCGGCTTCAGCCACAACCCGACGAACCGCTGCTATCTCTGCAAGAAGGAGTTCTTCTCGGAGATCCTTCAGAAGAAGGACGAGGAAGGCTTCTCCTATCTCCTCGAAGGCTCGAACATGGACGATGAGGGAGACTACCGCCCCGGCCTCAAGGCCGTGGCCGAGCTCGGCGTGAAGTCGCCTCTCCGCCATTCCAATCTCTGGAAGCAGGAAATCCGAGACCTCAGCCACGAGATGGGCCTTCCGACCTGGCAGAAGCAGTCCTTTGCCTGCCTCTCCTCCCGCTTCGTCTACGGCGAGGAGATCACGCGCCAGAAGCTTGCCATGGTGGACAAATCCGAGCAGTTCCTGCTCGACCTCGGCTTCCACCAGCTCCGCGTGAGGATCCATCAGGAGGGAAAGACCGGCGCCATCGCCCGCATCGAGGTTGCACCCGATGAGCTCCAGAAGCTCCTTGACTTGAGGCTCGAGGTGGCAGATGAGCTCAAGAAGATCGGCTTCTCCTATGTGACGATGGACCTTCTGGGATACCGCACAGGATCCATGAACGAGACGCTCGCTGCAGAAGAGAAGGCGTAAGAGATGGAACGTGCAGAGCTCAAGGCCCTTCTGGCCGAGGTCCAGGAAGGCACCGTCTCGATAGACGATGCAACCGCCAGGATCGGGGAGGCACCGCTTGTCGACCTCGGCTACGCCGTGCCCGACCTTTCCCGCGGCATCCGCCAGGGAGCGGCCGAGGTCATCTACGGCGCCGGAAAGACTGCCCCACAGATTGCAGGCATCGCGGACGCCCTCATGGATGCCGGCGAGAAGCGCATCCTGATCACCCGGCTCGACGAGGATAAGGCCGAAGCTGCGAAGAAGCTCCTGCACGACAGCAGCGCATTCCGCTATGAGCCCACCCCACGTCTCGGCATCATCGGCAACCCGCCTGCGCCTGACGGCCAAGGCACCGTCCTTGTCCTTGCTGCCGGCACGAGCGACCTCTACTGTGCAGAGGAGGCAGCCGTGACAGCCGAGATGCTCGGGAGCGAGGTCAGGCGCGTCTACGATGTCGGCGTTGCCGGAATACACCGCCTCCTTGCCCACACCGACGATATCCAGCATGCAGCGGCAATCATCTGCGTTGCCGGCATGGAAGGGGCGCTTGCCTCCGTCGTGGGCGGCCTTGCCGCCTGCCCCGTCATCGCCGTTCCCACAAGCGTCGGCTACGGCGCCTCCTTCGGCGGCGTGGCAGCGCTTCTCTCCATGCTCAACTCCTGCGCAAGCGGCGTCTCGGTCGTGAATATCGACAACGGATTCGGGGCAGGCTATCAGGCGAACCTCATCAATCATGTAGGGAAGTAGGCTGAGCTATGAGCAACATGCTGTATCTGTCCTGCGAGACAGGAATCTCCGCAGACATGGTCGTAGGCGCCCTCCTCGATCTGGGCGCAAACCAGGAAAAGCTCGAGCAGGCACTCTCGAGCCTGCCGCTCGATGGCTATAAGGTGAAGATCTCGAAGAAGCAGGTCTCAGGCATCGTGGCCACCGACTTCGATGTCGAGCTCGACGAGGAGAGCCACGACCACGACATGGCATGGCTCTATGGCGACCTCGACGGCGAAGACGGGCACGAGCATCACCATCACCACGATCATGAGCACGAACACGAGCATGGTCACGACCACCATCACGACCACGAACATGAACACGATCATGAGCATCACCACATGCACCGTGGCCTCGCCGAGATCGAATCCATCATTGATGCGGGCGAGCTCACGCCGCGTGCAAACGAGCTTGCAAAGAAGATCTTCCGCATCGTCGCCGAGGCAGAATCTCATGCCCACGGCGTGCCCGTCGAGGAGGTCCATTTCCACGAGGTCGGTGCTGTCGACTCCATCGTCGACGCCGTGGCAGCAGCCGTCTGTGTCGACGACCTTGATATCGAGCGGACGTATGTGGGGCCGCTTGCCGAGGGCACAGGACGCATCCGCACGCAGCACGGTGTCCTCTCGATTCCGGTGCCTGCTGTCGCAGATATCTGCGAGAGCCACAGGCTCGCACTTGCCACGACAGAGCGCAAAGGCGAGCTCGTGACGCCGACTGGCGCCGCGATCGCAGCAGCCTTGAAGACCGAAGAGGCGCTCCCCTCCTCCTGGAAGATCCTTGCTTCCGGCATAGGATCTGGCAAGCGCGACTACCACCCCGTGAGCACCGTACGTGCCTACCTCATCGAGTCTCAAGATGCCCCGAAGCAGAAGGCCGCGACAGAGAATGCCTGCGGTGGTGCTGGCACGGTCTGGAAGCTCGAGTGCGAGGTCGACGATGCGACAGGAGAGGCCCTTGGCTACGCGATGGAGCATCTCTTCGATGCCGGCGCCCTCGATGCGCACTTCCTGCCCGTATTCATGAAGAAGGAAAGGCCCGGCTGGCAGATCCAGGTCCTCTGCACCGAGGAGAAGCGGGAAGCCCTCGAGCGCATCCTCTTCGAGGACACGACGACCATAGGAATCCGCCGCTATCCCTATCAGAGGACGACCCTCCCCCGCCGCATCGAGACCATCCAGGCCGAGATCGGCCCTGTCAGCATCAAGATCGTGACGATGCCGGACGGCACCGAGCGCACCTATCCCGAATACGATTCTGTCGCCGCGCTGGCAAAGGCGCAGGGACTCCCATTCCAGATGGCATGGAGGCTTGTGCTCAAGAGCCTCGACGCCTAGAGGCCATCTTCTCAGAAGCGCTCACACGAGCCGGGAGAGCATCTTCGCTCTTCCGGCTCTCTTCTTTCTGCGGGAGGCCCTCAGGCTGCCAAATGCTGCGCAGCATCCTGAAGCCTCCTTGAACAATGACGGGAGAAAGGATGGGGCGAGGCCACACCATTCCCGGCCAGCCGCATCCATCACATCCTGCTCGGAAGGGGGGAATCATGAGGAGAAGCGCAGAGCCAAAGCATCTGAAAGAGGCCGATAAGCCGAAGGCACCGAAGAGCATCCTGGCAGCAGCAACCGTTGCTGCATCTGCAGGCGCACTGATCATGACGGCGACGCCGGCTCTCGCAGAGGAGTCCGCATCTGAAACCGCGCCTGCGAAGGATACAGCTCAGACCGAGACGGCTGCCACCACGACCGAGTCTGCCAAGCAGACACTCGATGAGGCAACGGCAGCGCACGACAAGGCAGCAGCAGATGCTGCCACCGCGAAGCAGGACCTCGCGGATGCCCAGGCCCAGAAAGACCAGGACGCCTACGACGCCGCTGCCGAAAACGAGCAGAAGACCGCCGATGACCTCAGGAGGGCACAGGCTGACCACGATGCCCAGAAGGCAATCGACGATGCCGTAAAGCAGATCGACAACGCGCAACAGCCTGAGGGCACCATGAGCGACGCCTACGCGCCGAAGCACATGGCTTCTGCAAAGACAGCAAGCACGACTGCAGCCCAGCCTGCGGCCGCAGCAAGCGCAGAGGCCCTGCCGAACACCTCCGACACGAACGATATGGCAGGCGCCGGTGCAGCAGCCGCTCTCGGTATCGCTGCCATCTTCGCCTCCCCGCGTCACCGTCGTCACGCGGAGTAGCCCTTAGGCTTCTCAAGCCTGACGCGGTAGGTATCTGAACATGAAGCCGCCGGGTCCGCTTGATGCGGTACCCGGCAGCTTTTTTCATGGCGGAGGGTCTGCTCTGTCTCTCTTGTGGGGCCAGAGCTCCTACAGCTCCGGCTTTCCCCCTGCCGCAAGCTCAGCTTCGACAGCCCGTGCCTCGGGCGACGGCATGAGCTCGGTGATGAGCATCGAGACGAAGATGAAGGCAAAGCCCACAAAGAGCGTGAGCGTCAGCGCCTCATAGCCGAAGAGCACCGAGAAGAGGACACCGAAGACACTCTCGAAGGAAAGGAAGAGCGCCGCCTCTGCAGCAGGCACATGCTTCTGGCCGATATTCTGGGCGACCGTAGCAAGGCAGCTCGAAGCAATCACGAGATAGGCCATCTGGAGCCAGAAGTCCTGCGTGAAGGCAGAGGCAGGAGGCAGGGGCTCCGTCAGAAGGCCGCCGATAGCGCAGACGATTGCATAGGCGCAGAACTGGACGACCGTGAGCGTGATGGGATCCTCATCCTTTGCCAGGCAGGCATAGGAGGCAATCTCTGCGGCAAAGAAGCCGGCAGAGACAAGCGTCAGGATATCGCCCCAGGAAAGCGAGAGCGAAAGATCGTCTCCCAGCGAGAGGAAGCCAAGACCTGTCACGCAGAGCATTGCCGCGACCACGTTGTGGATGGCAGGCCTCTTCTTTGCGAAGGCCCAGTAGAAGAACGGCGTCATCACGCAGTAGATGGCCGTGATGAAGGCATTGCGTCCCGGCGTCGTGCCCAGAAGGCCGATGTTCTGCACGAGATAGCCGAGGCCATTGAGAAGGCCTGTCACGCCCCCCACGAAAAGATGGCTCCTGTCGAAGTTCTGGGCAATCCTCTTCCTGCAGATGAAGCCCAGGACAAGAGCGGCAAGGGAGAAACGGATGGCAAGGAGCCAGGAGGGCGTTACCGCATTGATGGCATCCTTCAGGACGACAAACGAGCCTCCCCAGAAGAGTGCAGCGGAAAGAATCAGGAGCTTGTAGACCACGGGAGGAAGCTCGCGGCGGGAAGTAGTCGGCATTTCATCACAACCAGACAGCATATGGCTTGTTCATTCCGTTGTAGTATACGGTAGATGCCGCACCTTCGGCTCCATGCCAGAGCGAAGGTGATGATGAGGAAACGTCCTGGAAAGGATGAGGATCTCCGTGAACTTTCTTTCGTACCTGACCGACCAGGAGCTTGCCATCCTGAGCTATGCACTGGCTCCCCTGACGATCCTCTTTCTCGTCCTCGGCATCCGCGAAATCCTCTTTCCGCTCATAGCCTTCAAGAAGACCGATGCCACATTCGTGGCAGCAGACCATCTGCCAGCAGCACCCCACATCTATCATGTGAGCTTTGCCTATGAGATCGACGGTGAGCCCTATGAGAGCACGACAAGGGACACCTACGACGAGCATGCTGTGCAGAAGCGCTTCGACAATGAGAAGCCGCAGCACATCTATTACCGCAAGAAGGACCCGACCTTCATCAAGACAAGCCGCTCCTCCGCCATCATGCTCGGCATCGTCTCTCTCCTCATCGGAGCAGGGCTCGGGGCAATCGATCTCTACCTCTTCGGGATGCTGGTCATGCCCTGTTAGCAATCAGGTTCCTTCGATAAACCCTATAGACGTGAATACATTGCGATATTCCGTTCTAATTGGCGATTTCTTTTCCTATTACGTATCACGCAACCAAGGAAAGGGATTGCCGTGATTCGTGCAAGAAAGATCGAGCTCTCGAACATCAAAACGTCCATCTTGGATCCATAGAATTCCGCGACAGCGATTTCGGGTCGTGCATTGCCGGCATCTATGGACAGAACGGTTCGGGCAAGACAGCAGTCGTCGACGCTTTCTCATGCCTGAAGCTGCTGATGTGTGGACGCTCCCTGCCTGCTGGAGCAGAGAGGCTTGCCAAAACGCACCCTTATTGCCTATGGCCTCGGCGATACAGGAAAAGATTTTGCGCTCGCTCCGGAGATTCGCTGGCGCGCCCTCAGAAATCTGGCAGGACCGGAAGCCAGCCTTGAGCTGACGGTCTCGCAGCGTTCATCCGAGCAGGCAAGCGCCTCTAAAATCTTCTCGAAGGCATTCGGGGGATTCGTCGATGCTGTCAGAAAAGGCTGCGCCGACCGCATGCAGGAGGGGACCATCTCGCATGCTGGCGAAGAAGCCTTTAAGCGCACCCCCCTTCCCTTTTCTGGCACCATCTCTCTCCTCTCAGCTTATGCACCAGCACAGCTGGAAGTCTTCAGCACTACCCGCGGAGCCTCGCTTGCCTTCAATTTGCTTCCTTTCCCTGCCCCAGATGGCTTGAAACGCCTGATGGAGAAATCGGATTTCACACCGGATGGCGATAGCAGATACTTCAGGGATTTCTTGCTCCGATCAGACAGATCGTCTGTTGTGCCTGCATCAATCTGTCCCGAGCTTCATGCAGCCATCAAGATGGAAAACGAAGTTCTAGGCGCTATCATTCCAGGGCTGTCTCTGGAGCTCAAAGAGCTCAACGAAGAGACGCTGGATGATGGGAAGCCCGGAAAGCGTGTCGAGCTGCTCTCGCGCAGAGGGGATATCTATGTTCCCTTCCGCTGCGAATCTGAAGGCGTCAAGAAAATCGTCTCCATTCTCGGACGTCTGATTGACGTCTATAGCGACGAAAATGCCTGTCTGGACATAGATGAGCTCGATTCGGGAATCTTCGAATTCCTCCTCGGCGAGATTCTCCAAGTAATCTCTGACCACAGCAAAGGCCAGCTCATCTTCACAGCGCACAATCTCAGACCGCTGGAATGCCCGCCATCCAGCTGCCTTGTCTTCACCACAACGAATCCGGACAACCGCTATATCAAATTCCGCGGTTCAGGCGCATCGAACAACCTGCGCAGCCAATATCTCCGCGCCATCAACCTTGGCGGACAGAAAGAGCAGGTATACGAGCCGACGAGCGAGACTGAAATCGGAGCTGCCTTCTATCGGGCTTGCCACTCGTAGCCTGAAAAGTGCGCGTACGCGTTTCGGGATGAATGACGCGACTGCAGATTCAGACCTCCTGGATCGTCCTCCGTCTTGAATCATGCTCCTTTCCCTGATATTGCGAGAAGGCAATCGCTCCGAGGATGAGCGCCACCGCTGCCCACTGGAGCGGCTCGGTGCTGTCCTTGAGTACAAGCGCAGACACGAAGAGGCCCGCCGGAAGCTCTGCCGAGGCAAGGACCGTTGCCGAAGCGGCACTCAGATGAGGACCTCCAAGCCCGAAGAGAAGCACCGGCAGAAACATCCCGAAAAGCCCCGCCATGAGGGCAAAGGGCGCCATGCCGGAGAAGAAGACACCCGAAGGAATATAGTCAGGGCAGACCATAAGCGATGCCAATCCCAGCCCCAGGCAGATGAAGGTGCCACGCTCCCCTGTTCCGCATGCGGGGCTCACGCGTCCCGAAAGCACAAGGAACGTGGCACAGCTCAGAGCTGCAACAAGAGCTGCGGCAACACCGGCAGGATCGAGCCCTGAAAGCCCATGCTGCCAGGCACCGCTTGCAATGGGCGTCGCTGCCACGATCAGCGCAGCAGAGATGGCTTCCCTGCGCGTCGGCTTCCTGCCATCGAGCACAAGCTGCACCGGAATGCCAAGCCAGGAATACTGGAAGAGGAGCGTCAGGGCCACGGGCGCTTCAAGCCTTGTCATCGAGAAGCAATAGAAGGACGAAGTCACGGCCGAGAGCACACCGAGCCCCATGAGCTTGGCTGCCTCGCGGAGAGGCAGTCGCACGAGCTTCGTCCCTCTGAGGGCCTCGATGAGCGCCAGGAGCACGAAGAGGCCGCATCCTGTCCAGGCCTGCGCTGCCACGACTTCCTGCCAGCTATAGCCGGCTGCATAGGCCAGCTTGTACGTTGTTGCCATGAACCCATAGCTTGCTCCCCCGAGAAGCATCTCGAAGGCGGCAAGGCTCTGCCTGGTGCCTTTCTCTTCTGCCATGAAACCTCCCTGTCCGGCATCTGCGCACAAAAAAGCGCCACACAGCTGAAGTAGCTGCGCGGCGCAAAGATGGCAGAGCCCGGAAACGACCACGAATTGTTTGCAGCGCCATGGTAGCCGGAATGGGACGCTCATGCAAGCAGGGCTACTTTCCCTGCCAGACGATCCTCGGCTTCAGGTCCTCGACCCCTGCCTCGCCGAGATAGTGTTCGACGATAGCAAAGCCGAAGTCGATGGCCGTGCCCATGCCACGGGAAGTGATGATGTTGCCATCAACGACGACTGGTGCCTCGGAGTAGATGGCGCCACCCTCGACGCAGGCATCCTTGAAGTTCGGGTTCGACGTCGCATGCCTGCCCTTGAGAAGGCCAAGCTTTGCAAAGACGGAAGGAGCAGCGCAGATGGCAGCAATCTCCTTGCCGGTCTGGGCGAACTCCACGACCTTGTCCGTCAGCATCTTGCAGCCACCGAGATTCAAGGTTCCCGGCATGCCGCCCGGAAGCACGAGCATGTCGTACTCGTCGAAGTCGAGATCTTCGATCCTCTTGTCTGCCACGATATGGATCTGATGAGACGAGGTCACGTCCTTCGTGCCCGTGATGGAGACCGTATCGGAAGGGATGCCAGCACGATAGAGAAGGTCGCACACCGTGAGGCCTTCGATCTCCTCGAGGCCATTGGCAAGGAAGACCGCAACCTTCTTGTCAGATGTCTGCCTGAATGTCACAGCTCTGCTCCTTTCGTTGAGCAACTTGCTATTCCCATCAATTGTACCCTTGAGCCTTCTGGCCCCTATCTGGCCATTTTCTGAGGACAATCACCATCTGCAAATTCAGAATGGCGCATATCCGCGTTCGCGGTATTATCGGTTTAGCAAGCTGTGCCTTGGCTCATAGGGGGTCTGAGGCCGATTGCGTTTGGAGAGGAGAATCCATGCAGTATTCCGCAGAAGTGGAGAGGATGTGCCCCGTCACCAAGGGCGCATACCACGGACCTGCACCAATTCCCGAGGAGGGGAAGTGGGTCCAGGCCAAGGAGATCAGCGACATCTCCGGCTACACGCACGGTGTAGGCTGGTGCGCACCGCAGCAGGGTGCCTGCAAGCTTAGCCTCAACATCAAGGAAGGTGTCGTCGAGGAGTGCCTGATCGAAACCATCGGCTGCTCCGGCATGACGCACTCCGCTGCAATGGCAGCTGAGATCCTTCCGGGCAAGACGATTCTCGAGTGCCTCAACACCGACCTCGTCTGCGATGCTATCAATGTCGCTATGCGCGAGCTGTTCCTCCAGATCGTCTACGGCCGCTCCCAGACCGCATTCTCCGAGGGTGGTCTGCCTATTGGCACCGGCCTCGACGACCTCGGCAAGGGCCTCCGCTCCATGGTCGGCACCACGTACGGCACGAAGGCCAAGGGTGCCCGCTACCTCGAGCTCACGCAGGGCTACATCACGCATCTGGCACTCAACGAGAACGATGAGATCATCGGCTTCGAGTTCCTGAACCTCGGCAAGTTCACCGATGCCCTGAAGAAGGGCGTCGACGCCCAGAAGGCTGTAGACGACGCAATGGGCCGCTACGGTCAGTGGGACAACCCCGCCAAGGTCATCGATCCGCGTGTCGAGTAACCAGGAAAGGAGCTGATAAACATGGCAGTTACGTTCGAAGGCTATGAGCGCCGCATCGCCCAGATCAACAAGGCATGCGAGCAGTATGGCATCAAGGACCTCGAGGACGCCCGCAAGATCTGCACCGACCTCGGATTCGATCCGTATGACATCACGACCGGCATTCAGTCCATCGCATTCGAGAACGCAAAGTGGGCCTACACCCTCGGCTGCGCTATCGCTGTGAAGAAGGGCTGCAAGACCGCTGCTGAGGCAGCTTCCGCAATCGGCGAGGGCCTGCAGGCATTCTGCGTCCCTGGCTCCGTTGCAGACGAGCGCAAGGTCGGCCTTGGCCACGGCAACCTGGGCGCAATGCTTCTCGGCGAGGACACCGAGTGCTTCTGCTTCCTCGCAGGCCACGAGTCCTTCGCAGCCGCTGAGGGCGCAATCGGCATTGCCAACAACGCCAACAAGGCCCGCAAGAAGCCGCTCCGCGTCATCCTGAACGGCCTCGGCAAGGACGCAGCACAGATCATCAGCCGTATCAACGGCTTCACCTACGTCCAGACCAAGTTCGATTACTACACCTCCAAGCTCGAGATCGTCCGCGAGATTCCGTATTCCAACGGCCCGCGTGCTGCGGTCAAGTGCTATGGCGCTGACGACGTCCGCGAGGGCGTTGCCATCATGTGGCACGAGAACGTCGACATCTCGATCACCGGCAATTCCACGAACCCGACGCGCTTCCAGCACCCCGTTGCGGGCACCTACAAGAAGGAGCGTCTCGCTGCCGGCAAGAAGTACTTCTCCGTCGCTTCCGGTGGCGGCACTGGCCGTACCCTGCACCCGGACAACATGGCCGCTGGTCCTGCATCCTATGGCATGACCGACACCATGGGCCGCATGCACTCTGACGCCCAGTTCGCTGGCTCCTCCTCCGTGCCGGCACACGTCGACATGATGGGCCTTATCGGCATGGGCAACAACCCGATGGTTGGCTGCACCGTTGCCTGCGCTGTCGCTGTCGAAGAGGCACTGAACAAGTAAGGCTTCGGAGGCTATTCCTTCGAACTGCAAGCCGGCTTCCACTTCTGTGGGAGCCGGCTTTTTCATGCAGAGAAGCAAAGTGCAGTGACACTCCCCCGCAGCAATTCGTCTGGAAATTCCAAGTCGGTTACAGAACCCTCGCCCGTCTTTCGCCGGCACTTGATTTCCTGTTTGAATCTGAGAGCATGTCCTCAGACAGAAAAACCTTCGGGTTTTGCAAGGCAGGGTCGCGAAAGCGGGCTTGCCTCATTTTTTGCCTCGAGACAGTCAATTACTGTCAGGAACCTTTCTTTTACAGGCCTCGATAAGGACATTCAGCTCGTCCATCCGCTCTTCAATGCGTTCCAAATCTGCAAATAGGTCGTCTACCGACGCATAGCGCTTGGAATCCACTCTGCCAGGCAGGATGTCGTTCGATCCCTGCAAAGCAAGCTCAGCCTCAACGTTGAAGCATCTCCGTATAGCGCAGCGCTCATCCCTGCAAGGCTGCCTTATATTACGCACCCGTACGCCTGCCTCATATCAGGCAGATTTCTCCTTGCCATATGCATTTCACCATTTTGCCGTCCAAGAAATCCCTGCATTCATGCCATGGATGCCTTGATATCTTCGCTGCGCAGCCACATCATCTCTTATCTATCAGCAATCTAACAAAACATAGCTATCTACCTGCGTTTATGTTCACAGATATCCCTGCAGTTATATCGGCTTCGAGCGTATGATATGGCCCCTGAGAAAGGAGCCATCATGGAGGAACAGCTCATCAAAATTGGCACACCAGCAAGTGGCCAGCATCATCCAGCCAAGCCAATGCTCAGCATCGATGAGCAGATCAATCATCTGAAGAGCAAGGGTGTGACCTTCCGTCTCTGTTCTAAGGAAGAGGCTGCAGCCTATCTCACGGACCGGACCTATTTCTTCAAGATTGCGGCATACCGTGTGCTCTTCCAGAAGCGGGTAGGTGGCACGCGCGATGGGCAGTACATCGATCTCGACTTCGGATATCTGAAGTCTCTTGCCTCTCTGGACCGAAACCTCCGCTATGCGCTTCTTCCGCTCACACTTGATGTCGAGCATGCCGCCCGGACAAAGCTGATGCGCATAGCAACTGCGCAGGAAGACGAGGATGGCTATTCGATTTCAGCCGATTACGTTGCACAGCTTAGCGCAAGCGAACGACACAGAAGAGAAAGAGAGATTGCGATGCTTTCCCGCAATACCTTCGTCGGGGACCTTGTGCGAAAGTACGGTGATCTGAACGAGATGCCACTCTGGGTATTGATGGAGGTCCTCTCGTTCGGCAGCTTCGCAAGCCTCTATCTCTACTGCACTGACCGCTGGGGCGACAAAGACCTAAAAGTCGAACATTACATGCTTCGTCAGGCACAATACGTCCGAAATGCCTGCGCCCATTCTTCAGATATGCTCAATGGCCTCCGTACGCATGACAATAGATTTCAGGCAACGCCTTCATTACAAAATGCGCTTGCCTCGACAGGCCTCTCACATCGTGTAAGAACAGCACGAATGTCAAATCCATGCTTGAAAGCGATTGCTACGCTTCTATATCTGCATAGCCAAATGGTACAGGAGGGAACAAGCAGGTTGCGAGCTATCTCAGACATGCAGCATCTCGAAGACGATATGGTGACGGCCTCCAATCAGATGTTGAGCAACGACACAATACGCTCATCTCTCGATTTCCTCATGGTTCTCATTGACTCGTGGTTCTCATTGGGCATAATCGTATCAGACAACAAAACCTTCGGGTTTTATAAGGCAGGGTTGCGAAAGCGGTCCTGCCTACTTTTTTTATCTCGAGACAGACGATAATGTGCTGACAAGACATCTGCTGCAAATCGCTTGGCTTCTCTGTCTGACAAGCATCATTTGTTTCCTGCAGATAGACTCTTCTCGAGAGACCACCGATACGTTATCCATAATCAGCCCCAAAGAGAAAAGCGGCATCGGATTTGTGCTCCGATACCGCCTCAATGCAAATCTTGACTGGCTGCCTTATGCAAACCCATTGATGCTGTAGAAGATGAAGTTCGCAGTGAAGATGGCTGCAGCAAAGATCGGTCCTGCAAGAGAGAAGAAGCGCCAGACTGGCTCAGATCCGCGCTTCTTCTGCACGAAGTAGAGCACGACACCGGCAAGAGGATAGAAGTAGCCAAGCACGAACGATGCGACACAGAGAATCTGCTGCTTCAAGCCGATAATGGGCTTGTGTCTGCCCAGCCTGTTACTTCAGGGCAGCACAGACCGCTCTGGTGCCCTCTTGGTTTTCGCCAGTTTCTTCCAGATTCCCTGGCGGCCTTCATGTTCGTGGTTCTGGCCGCTATAGTTCGGGCAGCAAAGCCTTTGGGCCTCGCAAGGCGGGACTGCAGAAGCAGTTCTGCCTGTTTTTATTCTGATTGCATCCCCGCCTTTTTCGTTCGATGCCTGATGCTGCTGTCTTGGCCAAACTTCTCTGTCCGCCGCATCTTTTCTCAGGACGATCCTGTGCTGCCAGGCAGAAGACCCACGCCCATCTGCCCATATCTTCTGTCACGCCTCGCCTTCCTGCTCTCACATGAGGATGGCGCCTCCTCGCTCCATTCAGACCGATGGGCAACACTCTGCCATCCATTTCAAGAGATGCCGCATTCATGCTGTCTTGGCAGGTCAGAGCCGCATTCATACACGTTTCAGTGGAACATCAATGTGTTTGTGTATTTCACAATTCGATGATTTTCTGTGAACGGTAGTATATTGCCCGCGAGAGTCATTGGGTGGGCTACGAGACCAAGGAGAAAAGATGCCCTATAACATTCTGGCGGAGTTCGGCAGCACGGCCCTCATGATCATCTTCGGTGTCGGCGTGCACTGCGATACGGTGCTCAAAGGCACGAAGTATCAGGGTTCTGGCCATATGTTCGCAATCACGACCTGGTCTTTCGGCATCTCTGTGTGCCTCTTCATCTTCGGCGGCTCCATCTGCATGAATCCCGCCATGGCACTGGCACAGTGCATCCTCGGCCTCGTGCCCTGGTCCATGTTCATCCCCTATGTCATTGCCGAGATGCTTGGCGGCTTCGTCGGCGCTGTCGCTGCATGGTTCATGTACAAGGATGAGTTCGAGGAGTCTGTCGGCAAGGTCGATCCTATTGCCCAGCGCAACATCTTCTCTACGAACCCAACGCGCAACAACCTCTCCCATGACTTCTTCTGCGAGGCCTTCTGCACCTTCTTCTTCATCACCGGCATCCTCGCTATTGCCCACTATGCAGGCGACAATCTGCTCCTGCTTGCCATCTGCGTCGGCCTCCTTGTCTGGGCCATCGGCATGGGCATGGGCGGCATCACGGGCTTCGCAATGAACCAGGCCCGCGACCTCGGTCCCCGCATGGCCTATCAGCTGCTCCCGATCAAGGACAAGTGCGACAACAACTGGAAGTACGGCCTGACCGTTCCGGGCATCGCTCCCTTCGTCGGCGCTGCCATCGCAGCCCTCTTCGTCCACTTCTTCCTCGGCATCTTCTGATCCAGATATCCCAAGAGGCGCGAAACCCAGAGCCAGCCGCAAGGCTGGCTCTTTTCATCTGCCGCTCCCCTCTCCTATGGAGATGGCATGTGGCGCCGAGAGCCGGGTACACTTAGACCCATGTATTCACCGGAGAAGGATTGGATATACCCACATGAGCAATGAAGGCAAGAAGGTCAGCGTCCACTACACCGGCACGCTTGATGACGGAACGAAGTTCGACTCCTCCTATGACAGGAACCAGCCGCTCGAGTTCACCTGCATGGCAGGCCAGATGATCAAGGGCTTCGACGAGGCCGTGCGCGACATGGAGGTCGGCCAGACTGTGAACATCCATCTCGAGCCCTCCGAGGCCTACGGCGAGCGCCGTGAGGACCTCATCTACGAGTTCCCGATGGAGCAGGTGCCCGAGGACATGCGCTCCCTCAAGGTCGGCGAGCATGTGATGCTCCAGGGCCCGATGGGCCAGCCTATCCCGGCTGTCGTCTCCAAGGTCACGCCGAGCTCGATCTTTGTGGACTTGAACCACGAGATGGCAGGCAAGGCCCTGAACTTCGAGATCACGCTCCTGAGCGCTGAGTAAAAGCTTCTTCCAGATAGCAGATGCGGCCGTACCGGACACCCGGTGCGGCCGCATTCTTGTAGCTATCAGGACCTCCGTCTAGGCAGCTGCGCCCGCTGCTGTGGCATCTGTCCCCTCAGTTGCGGTCTTGGCAGCATCTGCCGCTTCATCCGTGCCTGAGACATCGCCTACGGCGTCGATGACGGTCTGGGCATAGGCAGCGACACCTTCATCCGTGAGGCTTGCGCCGTCTGACGTGAACCAGCCGCTCTGGCCTTCGGATGCGCTGTACCAGTCGATGAGCTGGACATTGGAACGAGAGGAAGCTTCATCGGCGATGATCTGGTTGTTCGAGTCGCAGAAGGCAGCATTGCTCCTGCCGTTCACGAGCCAGATCTGACGCTCAGATCCGATGCTGTCAAGGAGTGCATCCACTCCCTCTTTCGTGAGAGGCACATCGGTCGGAAGCGCCACGACGACCCTGCTTCCTGCGGTACCGGCACCCACATAGCCTTCCCAGTCGCCCTTCAGCGCATCGACGGTCCTGCCTGCGGCACAGTCGACCATGCCCTGCGGCCAGGCGGCAGCAAGCTTGTCTGCTGCCTGCATGCTCGTGGCATCGCCGAGGAAGAGCACGGAATAGGTCGTGTTCTCTTCTGTCGGAATCTCATAGCCGATCGTGCTGACGACGAGGTCTGCAAAGTTCTGGGCAGCTTCCGGGCGAAGGTGCGTGCCATCGTCCCAGAACCAGCCAGACTCGTTGGCAGAGGTGCCGTACCAGTCGATCACGCCGACGTTCTCGTGCTCGGCTGCAAAGGAGGCAAGGAGGTCGTTGTTTGCTGTGCACCAGTCGCGCGGTGTCCTGTCGTTCACGAACCAGAGCTCCTTGTCAGTGCCCACCGCCTCATAGATTGCCTCGAGCGTATCCTCATCGAGGTAGCCGTTCGAGCCGATCGAGAAGATCACGGTATTCCCGACAACGCCAGTGCTGGCATAGCTGTTATAGACATCGAGGGCTTCCGATGCCTGCCTGCCCACAGCAGAGTCGACCACGCCGTGCGGGAAGGAGGCATTGAGCTCCGTCGAGGCACCAAGTGAGACCGAATCTCCTATGAAGACGACATCGTAGACGCCGTCGACAAGCGGCTTCTTCAGGGTCGCAGCGCTCACCTGCTGGGCGCCATTCGTACCGCCCATCGCATTCTCGGGCGGGACGAGGATGAGGCCGAAGACGGCAATTGCGATGACAGCAGCGGCGCAGATGGTCTGCGGCACCTTCACGGGACTCTTGAGGAGCGCAGCGTGGACCTTGCGCGACACGCCACGGCAGGGCTTCTGCTCTCGCACGGCGCGCTCGCGGTCCTTCTTCCTGCGGACGAAGTCGCGGCGGATGACAGCGCGGAGCGTATGGCGTCTGAGCGGCATCTCGACAAGCGCATAGGAGAGCTCTGCTGCAATGAACGTGAGCAGAAGCTCGACCACGACCTGCCACCACGGAAGCGACAGGGCCGCGTTATGCGAGGCCATGAGCTGCACGATCAGGTAGTGCCAGACATAGATGGCAAAGCTCCTCTTGCCGATCCAGGCAAGAGGTCCCCACGAGAGGACCTTGGCGGCTGCAGTCCCGGAAGGCGTCAAGGCAGCGATCGCGACGGCGGCAATGGCAGAGATCAGGAGCGTGCCGCCGTAGTAGGTGAAGGACGTATAGCCCTCCGTGAAGCGCATCATAAGGAGAAGGGCGACGACGGAGGCCGCACCTGCCAGCTCGAGGCCGAGGCGCTTCTTCTGGCCGAAGTCGCCTGCCGCCTTGGCGCTCATCTTGTCGAAGGGCCAGATGATAGCAAGAAGGCAGCCGAGAAGGAGGCTCTGCGCCCTCGTATCCGTGCCGTAGTAGGCACGCGAGGGGTCTGCGCCAGGCACGAAGAGAAGCGCCATTGCGACAGCAGAGGCGACGGTGAGGACGCCCAAGCCGATGGCAAGGTGCTTCTTCTGGACCTTCTTCCTGAGAAGAAGGCACAGCACAGGCGGCAGGATGAGATAGAACTGGAACTCGATTGCAAGCGACCAGAAGTGCGTCAGGGGCGACGGCGCTCCTGCAGCTGCGAAGTAGGACTGGTTCGAGAAGATCTTGTACCAGTTGAGCACCATGAGAAGCGATGGCACAATATCGGGCCGCATCTTCGTCAGGAGCTGATGGGACAGGAGCGTGCAGGCAGCTGCACACACGACGACGTAGACGACAGATGTCGGCAAGAGACGCTTGATCCTCTTGAGATAGTACTTGCCCGATGCAATCGTGCCGGTCTTCTCGAACTCATGGAGAAGGCCGCCCATCGCAAGATAGCCCGAGAGCACGAAGAGCACCGTGACGCCGAGAAGGCCGCCCTGGCACCAGCCAAGGCCCATATGGTAGAAGACGACGCCCAGGGCGCAGAGGGCCCTGAGACCATCGAGCGAGGCGACATAGGGCTTCTTAGAGGCAGAAGCTCTGCCGGCACCTGCCTGAGCAGCAGCTGGCTTCATCTGTTGAGACACTTATCCTCCAGGAATTGCCTGCCAAGCAGGCACACATGAGAGGGTGCTACCCCCGAAAATGCAAGACGTTCCAATTGTAGCCTGTAGCGCAAGCGCTTCCTGCCTCTTCAGGCCAAATGCCAAAAGTCGCCTTGAAGAATGAATGTGCTGAAATGTTGGTACATACGAGTTCAGTGAGGCATCGCAGAAAGGGGCACGTATGGGAAAGCTGCTGTATCAGGGACACGGAAGCCTGAGGCTCACCTCGGATTCGGGAGCCGTCTGCTATATCGACCCCTATGCCGGAGAGGGCTACGACAAGCCGGCAGACCTCATCCTCGTGACGCATCAGCACTACGACCACAACGCGCTCGATCTTCCCGCCAGAAAGCCAGGATGCGTCGTCTGGCAGAACATGGATGCCCACCCCGACCCTGATACCTATGTTGCGAAGACCTTCGGCCCCTTCACGGTCGAAGCCACCATCGCCGAGAATGCGAACCATCCGAAGGATGAGTGTGTCGGCTTCCTCGTGAAGGTCGATGGCAAGACGCTCTGGTTCTCGGGCGACACCTCCTACACAGACCAGATGAAGGATGAGCTCTCGAAGATGCGCATCGACTATGCCTTCCTTCCTGGCGATGGCATCTTCAACATGAACATCGACGAGGCAGCACGCTGCGCCAATATCCTGAAGGCCCGACATGTGACGCCGATCCATCTGAATCCTGGCAAGCTCTACTCAGAAGAGCTTGCTTTGCGCTTTGCGAAGCTCGTCTCGAGCGCCCTGCTCCTGAAGCCTGGCGAGGAGATAGAGCTCTGACAGGAAACTGCAGCGCGAGTGTCTGGAAGGGCAGGAGCGGACGTGCCGCTCCTGCCCTTCCTGCATGCCGGATGCATATTTCGCCAATTATCTGCACTTGTGTGACAAAGAGGTGACCAAAGGCCCTATAGTCAACTCTTCGGACGTCGAGTCCCTGAAAGGAGAAAATGGCAATGACACCCTTCATTGCTTCCCATATCGCAGCATCCATTCCTGAGAATCCCACACCAGAGGAAAGGACGCATGCCGGAAACACTGCCTCGCTCATAGGCATCGTCCTCAACATCCTGCTTGCTCTCGGCAAGGGCACGGTCGGCTTCATCGCAGGCTCTGTCTCCATCGTCGCCGACTCCGTGAACAACCTCTCCGATGCGGCAAGCAGCATCGTGTCCTTGATCGGCTTCAAGCTTGCAAGCAGGCCGGCAGATGAAGGCCACCCCTATGGCCATGGCCGCTTCGAGTACCTTGCGGGCCTTGTCGTCGCTGTCATGGTCTGCGCCGTCGGCCTCGAGCTCATCAATTCCTCGGTGAGGAAGATCCTGGACCCCGAGCCAGTCGAGTTCGGCTGGGCCATCGTCGTCGTGCTTCTGGGATCGATTGCCGTGAAGCTCTGGATGGCACACTTCAACAAGCTCGTCGGCAGGAAGATCGACTCCGAGACCCTGCAGGCAACCTCTGTCGACGCCAGAAACGATGTGATAACGACATCTGCCGTCCTTGCAACCTCTCTCATCTCCTACCTCTGGGGTGTGGACCTGGATGGCATATGCGGCTGCGCTGTCGGCGTCTTCATCCTTGTCTCCGGCGCCCAGCTTGTGAAAGATACGATCAGCCCGCTTCTGGGCCAGGCTCCTTCGGCCGAGTATGTCCAGCACATCCACGACACGATCATGAGCTATCCGGGGGTCCTGGGAACGCATGACCTGATGGTCCACGACTACGGCCCGGGCAGGCAGTTTGCCAGCGCCCATGTCGAGATGCCAGCAGAAGAGTCTGTCATGAAGAGCCACGACACGCTCGACAACATCGAGCAGGACTTCAAGGACAAGGAGGGCCTCATCATCTCCCTCCACCTCGACCCGATCGTGACCGACGACCCTGAGGTCAAGGACCTGAGGAACTGGATTGCCGAGCACGTGAAAACGATCGATCCTGCCATCACGGTCCACGACCTGAGATGCGTCCCCGGCCCTACCCACACGAACGTGATCTTCGACGTCGTGAAGCCGTTCTCGCTCGAGATGTCTGACGAAGAGCTCAAGCGCGAGATCTCCGCTATCGTCAAGTCCCACAAGAAGGATGCGGTGCCGAAGATCACCGTCGACCACAGCTACGTATCGGCCCGCCAATAGAAACCAGCAGAAGGAGTCCATCCATGGGAAGCTCGTCCTACAAGGCAAAGCAGATGATCGTGATGCGCCGCGACCTCAAGATGCGCAAGGGAAAGATCGCTGCACAGGCAGGGCATGCCTGCGTCGAGGCCACGCTCATGGCGCTGGCACGCGAAGGCAGGCTCGATGAGGTGCGCGTGCTAAAAGATGAGGACGGCGCCCCCTCCTGGGTGGCGCTCGACCATCCGGAGAGCGACCATACACCGCTTTCCGACTGGTTCGACGCCGGTGTCGCAAAGGTCTGCGTCTATGTGGACTCAGAAGAAGAGCTCCTGGACCTTGCTGCCAAGGGACGCGAACTTGGCTTCATCGTCGCCCTCATCAGGGATGCCGGCTTCACGGAGTTCCACGGCGAGCCGACCTATACCTGCCTTGCCTTCGAGCCGCTCTCAGCCGAAGAGATCGATCCGCTCACAGGGAAGCTTCCGCTCTACTAGAAGCAATTCATCCAGACAGACGAAGGGGACGCAGCTCCAAGTGAACTGCGTCCCCTTCTGCAGCTATCGAAGGTTCTGGATCAGAAGTCTGCGTTGCCCACAGTACGCGGGTGCGGAAGCACGTCGCGGATGTTGTCGACACCCGTGAGATACATCACGAGACGCTCGAAGCCGAGACCGAAGCCGGCGTGGCGGCACCCGCCATACTTCCTGAGGTCGAGGTAGTAGCGGTACTGGCTCTCGTCCATGCCGAGCTCCTCGATGCGCGCACGGAGCAGGTCGTAGCGCTCCTCGCGCTGGGAGCCGCCGATGATCTCGCCGATGCCCGGCACGAGGCAGTCGACCGCAGCGACGGTCTTGCCATCGTCGTTTGCGCGCATGTAGAAGGCCTTGATCTCCTTCGGGTAGTCTGTGACGAAGGTCGGGCGCTTGAAGTGCTGCTCCGTGAGGTAGCGCTCGTGCTCGGTCTGGAGGTCGATGCCCCAGCTTACGGGGTACTCGAACTTGTGGCCCTCCTTCACGGCATCCTCGAGGATCTTGATTGCGTCGGTGTAGCTCACGCGGGCAAAGTCGGAGCTGGCAACATGCTCGAGACGGTCTTTGAGGCCCTTGTCGACGAAGCGGTTGAACATGTCGAGCTCATCCGGGCACTGGTCCATGACCGTACGGATCACGAACTTGAGCATGGCCTCGGCGCACTCCATGTCGCCCTCGAGGTCGCAGAATGCCATCTCCGGCTCGACCATCCAGAACTCGGCAGCATGCCTTCTCGTATTCGAGTTCTCGGCACGGAACGTCGGTCCGAACGTGTAGACATCGCCGAAGCTCATTGCGAAGTTCTCTGCCTGGAGCTGGCCGGAGACCGTGAGGTTCGTCGGCTTGCCGAAGAAGTCCTTCGACCAGTCGACCGTGCCATCAGGGTTCTTCGGAACATTCGCGAGGTCGAGCGTCGTGACACGGAACATCTCGCCGGCACCCTCTGCATCGGATGCCGTGATGATCGGCGTGTTCACATAGACGAAGCCGCGCTCCTGGAAGAACGTGTGGATGGCATAGGCTGCGACAGAGCGGACGCGGAAGACGGCACGGAAGAGGTTCGTGCGGGAACGGAGGTGCTGCTGCGTGCGCAGGAACTCGCGCGTCGCACGCTTCTTCTGCATCGGGTAGTCAGGAGCAGACGTGCCTTCGACCGTGATCTCGGTAGCCTGGAGCTCGAAGGGCTGTGGACGGTCTGGCGTGAGCGCGAGCGTGCCGGTGACGATAAGCGCTGCTCCCACATTCTGGGACACGATGTTCTGATAGACATCCTCGCCGAGTGCGTCCTTGTTGAGGACGACCTGCAGGTCCTTGAAGCAGCTGCCGTCGTTCAGGACGACGAAGCCGAAGTTCTTCATGTCGCGGATGGAACGGACCCAGCCTGCGCAGGTGACAGAGCTGCCACCGAATGTGTCCGGCTCCTTGTAGAGCTGGGCGATCTTCGTACGGTTCAACGGAAATCCTCCTCAGGGCTCCGGGACGTTATCCCGAAGACACATAGAAGTGCATTCATACCCTGCAAAGCCTATCGCAAATTGAACCATCCTGCACGCTGAGACGTCAGCTGCACAGAGCCTGCCGCACAAAAGACAGGCTGCCTGAGGGAATCTATGCTGTTCTGAGAAGGGAGCCTGTCTACTTCTGGCAGGCTGCCACGAAGGCGTCAGAGAGCGCCATCTCTTCCGGATAGGTGCAGAAGAGCGACTCGGGATGCCACTGCACGCCCCAGACGAAACGCTTTTCCGGCATCCAAGCTGCCTCGATAATGCCATCAGGCGAGGTGCCAGCAACCTCGAAGGCAGGGGCAAGCTCCTTGATGGCCTGATGGTGGCAGGAGTTGACCTCGATCTCCGTCTTTCCCATCGCAGCCTGGATCGGCGTCCCCTCCACGAGCTTCACGCTGTGGACAAGCTTCTCCGGCGTCTCGAACTGGGCATGGTTGAAATCGGTCGCACCCTGGACTTTCACATCCTGCCAGAGCATGCCGCCAAAGGCGACATTGAGCACCTGGATGCCACGGCAGATAGCGAAGATCGGCATGTCGCGTTCGACAGCCTGGCGCACAAGCTCGAACTCGGAGTCATCGCGGTCCTTATGCGGCTCATTCGTGCACTCGAGGCGCTCTTCGCCGTAGCGGGCAGGATCGATATCGTAGCCGCCGGTAAGGAGCAGTCCCTGGCACCCGTCAAGGAGTTCTGACACCTCAGCAGGATCCGATGGATAGTCGCACATGACAGGAAGCGCACCGGCGCGCCGCACCATCTTCGCGTACTTCATGTTGATGAGCTGATGGCCCTTGTCGGGACCCTGGAAGAGCGACGGTGTGATGCAGACGATCGGTTTCAATGTGCATGCCTCCTTGCATTGGACGGACCTATCCTAGCAAACAGGACTTGTCTCCACAGAAGCGTCAGAGCAGCTGAAACATGCTCATAATGGGCATGGAAATCATCTCATTTTGATGGCACAGCTCCTGCTGGCAAGCCGGCTCGACACCCCTCCGCTTCAGGCGTTCGCGGAACTCTGCGAAGACCTCTTCGGAGGCCGGACCCTTCCTGCAAGATAGTCCTCATAGCCACGGCATATATGTGCATGGAACTCCTCTGCGCCCATCCTGCTGTAGTCGATATCTCGCGGTGCGGGAGGCAGCTGCACCTTCATTCTCTGGCCTTCACTTTCGTCCTTTCCATGTTCCATGGCAGCCGCCTTCCGGATGCCGAAGTTCCCATAGCTCCATTCTGCTGCAGCGCAGCGATGCATTCTTCAGACCTGAAGCAGAGTGCAGACAGAACAGGCACCATCTGCTTGTCCGGATGCACCCATCAGAAGACCGCTTACGTGCTAAGGTAGCAGGAGTTTTCCTACATAAGGAGGCAGCTATGGACGGCGCCACGCGCATCGAGCACGATTCCATGGGAGAGGTCGAGGTTCCCGCCTGGGCCCTCTGGGGAGCGCAGACCGAGCGCTCCTACGAGAACTTCAGAATCGGGACGGAGACGATGCCCAAGGGCATCATCCGTGCCTTCGCCCTCCTCAAGAAAGCGGCAGCCCAGGCAAATGCCGAGCTCGGCTGCCTCACAGAAGAGCAGGCCACGCTCATCGGCCAGGCAGCAGATGAAGTCCTGGCCGGCCAGCGCGACGACATGTTCCCGCTCAAGGTCTGGCAGACAGGCTCTGGCACCCAGAGCAACATGAACATGAACGAGGTGCTTGCAAACCGTGGCAACCAGATTGCCGGCATGAAGGTGCTCCACCCGAACGATTCCGTGAACCGCTCGCAGTCCTCGAACGACACCTTCCCGACAGCACTCCATATCGCTGCGGTCCTGGCACTCGAAGAGGAGCTCCTGCCAGAGGCCAGAAACCTCGTCGAGACCTTGAAGCGCCTCGAGAAGGAGAACGAAGGCATCGTGAAGAGCGGACGTACGCATCTCCAGGATGCCGTGCCTATCGCCTTCAGCCAGGAGATCTCGGGCTGGCGCGGCCTGGTCGAGGCAGGCATCGAGGACATCGAGGCCTCGCTTCCAGGACTTCTTAAGCTCGCGCTCGGCGGCACCGCCGTGGGTACCGGACTCAATGCCCCAGAAGGCTTCGACAAGCTTGTTGCCTCGAAGGTGGCAGCGCTGACCGGTCAGCCCTTCGTGACCGACCCGAACAAGTTCCATGCACTCACCGGCAAGGATGCCATCGTCTTCAGCCACGGCGCCGTGAAGGCTCTGGCTGCGAACCTCATGAAGATCGCAAACGACGTGCGCTGGCTTGCCTCGGGCCCCAGGCTTGGCTTGGGCGAGATCACGATTCCTGCGAACGAGCCCGGCAGCTCCATCATGCCTGGCAAGGTGAACCCGACCCAGTGCGAGGCAGTCACGATGGTCGCCGTCCAGGTCATGGGCAACGATGCCGCTATCGGCTTTGCGGCCTCCCAGGGCAATTTCGAGCTCAATGTCTTCATGCCCGTCATCGCCTACAACTACCTCCAGTCGGTGAGGCTCCTGGCCGATGCAATCCATTCGTTCGATATCCACTGCGTCTCAGGCATAGCTGCAAACAGGGACAAGATGCAGAGCAATTTGCATAATTCCCTGATGCTCGTGACGTGCCTGAACCCTTATATTGGATATGAGCGGGCTGCGAAAGTGGCCCACAAGGCGTATGCAGAAGGGACTTCGCTGAAGGATGCCTGCCTTGCGCTTGGCTATCTCACGGCGGAGGAATTCGACAAGGTCATGAGACCTGAGGAGATGGTTTAGCACCATGGACGAAACCAGCAGGAAGAGCCTGGAGCTCCACGAGAAGCTCCATGGCAAGATCGAGGTCGTTGCCCGCGCCAAGGCTGAGACCAACGAGGATCTGGCGCTGCTCTATACGCCGGGTGTCGCTGAGCCCTGCCGCCAGATCCAGGCAGACTACCAGAAGTCGTGGGAGCTCACGCGCCGCGGCAACCTCGTCGCCGTCATCACCGACGGCACGGCAGTGCTGGGCTTGGGTGACATCGGACCTGCCGCCGGCATGCCGGTCATGGAGGGCAAGTGCCTCCTCTTCAAGGAGTTCGGCGATGTCGATGCCATTCCTCTGTGCGTCGATACCCACGATGTGGACAAGTTCGTCGAGACCGTCTATCTGATCTCCAAGTCCTTCGGCGGCATCAACCTCGAAGACATTGCCGCACCGCGCTGCTTCGAGATCGAGAAGCGCTTGAAGGAGATGTGCGACATCCCCGTCTTCCATGATGACCAGCACGGCACCGCCATCGTCACGGCCGCCGGCCTCATCAACGCCCTCAAGGTCACGGGCAAGCAGAAGGGCAGCCTCAAGATCGTCATGTCCGGTGCAGGCGCAGCAGGCATCGCTATCGCCACGCTCCTCATCCACATGGGCTTCGGCGACGTTATCCTGACCGATCGCCATGGCGCCATCTATGAAGGCAGGGACAACCTGAACCCCGTCAAGGAAGAGATTGCCAAGATCTCGAACAAGAATCATGAAGAGGGCACGCTCGCTGATGTCATCAAGGGTGCCGACATCTTCGTCGGCGTCTCGAAGCCGGGCCTTCTCACGAAGGACATGGTCGCTTCCATGAACAATGGCATCGTGTTTGCCTGCGCGAACCCGACGCCTGAGATCATGCCAGACGAGGCGCTCGCAGCTGGCGCCAAGGTCGTCGCAACCGGCCGCTCCGACTTCCCGAACCAGATCAACAACGTCCTCGTCTTCCCGGGCATCTTCAAGGGCGCCCTCAAGGCCCGCGCCTCCCAGATCACGGAGGACATGGAGGTCGCCGCTGCCGAGGCTATCGCTGGACTTGTGCCGGAGGACAAGCTCGCTCCCGACTACATCATCCCGTCTGCGCTCGACAAGAGCGTCGCAGATGTCGTCGCAAAGGCTGTCGCCGACCGCGCATAGGCAAGAAGCTCCAGACATGCTGAGGGGAGCCCGGACACGCAAGTCCGGGCTCCCCTCTTTTCTGTCTGTCCTGCCTTCTAGTACGCGACTTCGCAGGGGATGCCAAGCTTCTCGACCTTGGCAGCGATAGCATCAAGCACCTCGGGCGCCGCCTTCTGAAGGCCTGGAAGCGCCGTCTCGCGGGCGATCGTGTAGATCATGGCCTCCTCCGGCTTGATGCGGGCAAGCGCGTCGAGCCACGGATCTACGAGTTCGGGCACCGTGTCGTCGATGTGCACGCCGTCCACATCGCCTGTGAGGAAGATCGTCTGGACGATGGCATGGCCTTTGAAGGAAGCGATTGCATCGATCACAGCCTCCACGTCGTAAGGGATGTGCGGCCTGTCGACGAGGCGGATGAACTCGGGGTCGACCGAGTCGAGCTTCAAGATATTCATGTCCACCTGCTCGAGCGCCTCATGCACCTTCGGCACTGCAGCAAACGTCGCATTCGAGAGGACGGCAATCTTTGCCTTCGGGCAGAAGCGGTCGCGAAGCGCACGCGCACGCTCCACCATCTCCGGGAACTCGGGGTTCTCCGTCGGCTCGCCGTTTCCGGCAAGCGTGATTGCGTCGGGCACGGTACCGTCACAGGCAAGCTCGGCGAGGCGCTCCTCCAAGGCGCGCGCAATCTCTTCTGCCTTCGGGAAGGGCGTTGCCGTATGCCTCAGCTCGTTCGTGCCAAGCTCGCAGTAGATGCAGTCGAACGTGCAGTGCTTGCCGTCGAGCGGATTCATGTTCACGCCGAGCGAAAGGCCAAGCCTGCGGCTATGCACCGGCCCATAGACATGCGTGCGGTTCAGGAATGTGCTCATATATGCCGCTCCCCTCAAGAGGATAGATCTGGTACAGCTCCAGTCTAGTCCGTTCAGGAGCTAAGGCTAATCCTTCGGGAAGACCCCGAGGCCGCGCGACACGATCGTGATGAAGTCCTGGACGTTCGCGACGATCGTCGTGGCAGAAAGGGAGCCTCTGTCCTGCAGCTTGTTCAAGACGAACTCGGCCGCATCGACCGCGTAGAGATAGACGGGGCGCACGGTGCCATCAGGCAGCACACGGAAGCTCGGCGTGATATTGCCCGTTGCAATCGTATGGAGCATCGTCGCGAGGCAGATGACCGTCGTGGACTGGCGGATGAGGTTCCTCATCTGCGTCTGGCCCTCATAGGCATCTGCAATGACCTCAGGAAGCGGGCCGTCATCGCGGATCGAGCTTGTGAGCACGAACGGGACATTGTTCTTCACAAGGCCATACATGATGCCGTTATCGACATGCTGGTCCTCGATGAACTGCGGAATGGAGCCGGACCTCCTGACGCGGTTGATCACATCGAGGTGGTTGTGGTGTCCTGAGGGCTGGCACTTCTGCGTATAGATGTCCTGGCCAAGCGCCGTATGGAGGGTCGCTGCCTCGAGGTCATGGGTCGCAAGCGCGTTTCCTGCAAGCACGCCGTTCACATACCCCGCGTCGATCATGGCCTGCATGGCACGGCGGGCATCGTAGTCGAAGGCAAAGGCCGGACCCATGACCCAGAGCACGAAGCCGTGGTCATGCTCATAGCGCAGAAGGTCGACCAGCTTGTCGTAGTCGCGGGCATACGACGTCTCGCGGCTTCTTCCCTGGCGGAACACGAACTCGCCGGCGCCCTCATCGTCTTCTCCGGACGAGAAGCCCTTCGTATGCACGAGGATGCCTTCAGAGCCATCCTCGGTGCGTCCGATCACGATCTTCTGCCCTGCCTTGAGGTTCCTGTTTTCGACGACGTCGAGCGAGCCATCCGGGCAGACGACGACCGAAGAGTCCATCCTGCTCTCCTGGGCAAGCACCCATTTGCCGCCGAGCTTGAAGTACTCGGGATACATCGAGGTGCTGTGGAAGCCTTCAGGAGCGACACCGTCCTTGATGACACGGGCAGTTGTGGCATCGGGTGCCTGGCGGAGCTTCGGATCTGTGAAATCGGGCTCATGGTAGGCAGGCAGGACGAAGGACATGGCTGGCTCCTTTGAAGAGTTGGGATGGTAGCTTGGGCTCCCTGCCATTATTGGATATGCAAGGGATGCGCCATTGACAGGAAACCGCCAAACGAATGCACGGTCAAGCATCTCTCAGGCTTGTAACATTTCCATGCGCAAGCTGTAACCAAAGCCGCATGCCCGCAATATTCTCCCCATTTTCCGACATCCAGGCAGCATGAAGCTGAATGGAGGCTGCCTGCCAGATGCCGGACAGGCAAGCTGCGCCCCCTGCACCCCAGAAGGCAAGGTCTCTCCGATCTGCCCTATGCCCCATTTCCCTCAGACAGAAATATTGGATAACAGCTGCCAAATTCTCCAGGCAGTTCCATGCCCGCCATCTGCGTTTCAGCCATGAGAATTAATGGCTGTCCTTTTTGTCGAGAACGTCCATAGCTCTATGCAAGGCCCAGACAAGCTTCTAGAATATTCCGAGTTCATTCTCAGGATTTTGGCAGGCACGACGGAGCATAGGTGCAAGGAAGACGACACACCACACCGACACCGCGCCAGAGCTCGAGAAACACAGCACAACGCAGCACGAACCGCAGCTATAACCGAACAGACACAAGCTCTCGCGCATATGCCCCGAAACCGTACATCGCTTCGGGGCGGCCTTCGTATGCCGCAGAACCGCATGCCCGCACATCGCGTCCCTCTGCCCAGAGGCCCTCCGCTGCGTCCCAGAGATACCAGGCAAGCGCCCGGACCTCGTCAGCTAGAGGCTCCTACACGCCCCGCCCTTACGGAAGCACCCGCGCGACGTCTGCACGCAGCACCTCTTCTGCCAGGAGCACTGCTCCGCGGAGCTCCAGCAGCCGCTATGCCGCAACGTCGAGGAGCGCATCCGGCTTCCAGCAGGCACGTCCGGCACCGCGTCCGCGCGGCACCCGTCCCGATGACAGGCATATGAGGCGCCCAGCACAGAGGCGCCGTCACATCTTCCCGTTTGCCTTCTTCATCGCCCTCATCGTTATCGGCGTCGCAATCGTCGTGGTCTTCACCGACCCGAGCTTCAAGGCAGCAGAGATTGTCGAGAATGCCGTGAGCGATGTCACGAACACGGATGCAGATGACACCTCCGACACCCAGACGGCAGCAGGCGATGGCTCCTATCCGATTAATGGCACCGTGAGCCTGGCGGTCGACAAGTCGCGCTTCCTCTACAGCAATCCGTATGACTGGTCGAATCTCACGACCGATGCCAACGGCAACTTCATCTACGTCGGGACAGCATCTGACGGCTCCGACGTCACGCTCTCGCGCGAAGGCATCGATGTCTCCGAGCACAACGGCACAATCGACTGGGCGAAGGTCAGGGCAGATGGCATCGACTATGCAATCATCCGCATCGGTGCCCACGGCACAGCGAACGATGCAATCGTCGTCGACGACTCGTTCTCGAGGAATCTTGCCGGTGCCAAGGAGGCAGGACTCGGCGTCGGTGCCTACTTCTACTCCCAGGCAACGACAGAAGACGAGGCCGTGACCGAGGCGAAGTTCGTGCTCGAGCAGCTGAATGGCGCCCAGCTCTCCTACCCCGTCATCTTCGACTTCGAGCCGGTCGCGGGAGACCGTGCCTTTGGCCTGACGACCCAGGAGCGCACGAGCATCGCTGCTGCCTTCTGCAGCACGATCGAGGATGCCGGCTACAAGGCTGCCATCTACTGCAGCTCCTCCGACCTCACGAACATGTACAACCTCGACAGACTGTCCCAGTACGGATTCTGGATGGCGCAGTACTCCGCCACGCCGACGACAAGCGTCGCCTTCACGATGTGGCAGTACACGAACACCGGCACCGTCAATGGCATCCAGGGCAGCGTGGATCTGAACATCGACCTCACGCCGGCACTCCAGGCGGCAGAAGGAGAGTTGGACCTCTGATGGCAGAGACGATAGACATCTATAACGCAGACGGCACGAAGACCGGCGAGACGGCTCCTCGTGGCACCTTCCTGGCTCCGGGCCGCTACATGCTCTATGTCCTTGCCCTCATAGAAGACCCTTCGAGCCGCATCCTCATCACCCAGCGCGCGCTTGACAAGAAGTGGGCTGCCGGCTGGTGGGAAGTCACGGGCGGCGGCGTGCGCTCAGGCGAGACCTCGCTTGAAGCCGTGACCCGCGAAGTGAAGGAAGAGGTCGGGCTCGATGTGCCCCAGGACGCCACGCCCATCTGGCGCTATAGGAACGACGATGCCGAGCGCGGAGACTCCTATATCGTCGACATCTACCATCTGCACCTCGACTTCACGCTCGCAGATGTGAAGCTCCAGGAGCGCGAAGCCACAGCGGTCCGCCTTGCCACAAGAGACGAGATCAGGGCACTCGCCGATGAGGGGATCTTCCTGCACTACAGGCGCCTGAGCCAGGCACTTGCTGCAGAGAAGGAAGCCTAGTCCTCCTTCTCAGGGTACCTGTTGATATGGATATGGGGCCTGTCCTCGTAGCCGTGATAGTCCCCGAAATAGACGAAATAGTCTGCCACCTCATCCGCAAGCGACTGGTCATGCGTCGCGACGATGAGGGTCTTGCCTGCTGACTTGAGACTCTTGAGGAACCCGAGCAGCCATTCGCGCGACTTCTGGTCAAGTCCGCTCATCGGCTCATCGAAGCAGTAGGCATCCGGGTTCATCGAGAGCACGGAGGCGATAGCGACCTTCTTCTGCTCTCCTCCCGAAAGCGTCCAGGGAGCGCGCTCCTTGAGGTCCTCGATCTTGAGGAGATGCATCACATCGTTCACGCGCCGCTCCACCTCGGAGCTGGAAAGCCCCATCTGCCGGGGTCCGAAGGCTATCTCCTCCTCGACACTTGCACAGAAGAGCTGGGAGTCCGAGTCCTGAAAGATGAAGCCGACCCTCTGGTGGAGCCGCTTCGAGAAGAGCGGATCTTTCATGCTCTTGCTATCCACGACCTCGCCGTCGAAGCGATAGGTGCCTTCTGCCGGGAAGATGAGGCCGCACATGGCTTTGAGAAGAGTCGATTTGCCGGAGCCGTTGTCCCCCATCAGCACGACCGAATCCCCCGCATCGATCGTGAGGTCGATATGCGAGAGCACCGGTCTGTTCTCATAGGCAAAGCAGAAGTCATCGAAGACCATGAGGGGATGGCCAGGATGCAGATCATGGGGATGGTGGAGCGCTTGCGGATGCTTCGAGGTATGGGTCATTGAGATCCTTTCTGGTTCTGAGCCATCTTACCTCAGACACAGATCGGTCAGAGCGGCCAATATCTCCCTTGGATATCTGGATATCGGCATTTCCTGGAAGCCTGCCCGCCCGCACGTATGCTACGCTTCATGCACTTTATGCACATTCGCCCTTCTGAAAGCCATGCCATGGTCTTTGCTTCAAAGAATCGCTCATCCGTATTTCCAGAGATTCTCGCCGTCGCCTGGCCTGTCATGCTCTCCTATGTCGCTGTCGGCCTTGCCTGCGGCGTGCTCGCCGACCAGGCAGGCATGAACGGACTCGAGTGCTTCCTGCTCTCCGCTACCTATCTCTCGGGATCGGGGCAGTTCATGATATCGAACCTCTGGCTCCAGGGAACGCCTATCGCCTCGCTTGCCATCTCCGTCTGTGCCGTCTCCTCGCGCTTTGCCCTCTATTCGGCATCGCTCGCCCCTGCCTTGGCCCGCTTCTCGAAGCGCGAGTCTCTTGCCATTGCCTCGACCTATACCGAAGAGGCTTACGGCATCACCCTGGGCAAGCTCTCAGAGGGCAACTCCTGGTCTTTCCGCCATGCCTTCACACTCGATATCATCCTGCTTCTGACCTGGTCAGTATCTGTCGCTGCCGGCGCTGTCATAGGAAGCGCCGCCAATATACCTACGGCGGTCGCATCGTTTGCAATGACAGGCCTCTTCATCTATCTGCTGTCAGGACAGCTGAAGGACAGGACCTCCATCGTCGTGGCTCTGGCAGCAGCGCTTTCTGTCTTCCTTGCAAAGTCCGCAGGGGCAGCAGGCGCCGCCGTGCCCATAGCGGCACTCGTCGGCGTTGCCGCAGGACTCATCGCAGCAGCTGTAAGGAGGGACCAGGCATGAGCACGACCGACTTTTTGATCATCTGGCTTGTCTGCTCTGCCTTCATCTTCTGCTGCCGCATGCTTCCCGTAGCGCTCCTCCAGGGCAGGAGCCTTCCTCCCCGCGTCGAGGAGGCGCTGAGCTATATTCCGACCGCGGTCTTTGCAGCCCTTGTGGCAAACGACCTGCTCTCGCCCACGATGTTTGCCTCAGGTGTCTGGCCTGGCCTCATGCCGCTGCTGGCATCTGCTGTCGTCTGCCTTATCGCTGCCAAGACGAAGTCCATGCTCTGGTGCTGCGTCGGCGGCATCGCTGCCTATATCGTGCTGTCGCTTCTCTGAGCTGCAAGAAGGGCTGCGACGATGTCCTTCGTCTTCTGGTAGGTGCCTGGCATCTTCGACTCGCGGGGTCCTGCGACATTGAGCGTCAAGCCCAGCATATCGAGGCCACGGAGCCAGCCCAGCGCGGCCGCTGCATCGTCCTCGATGTTGTCGCCTTCAAGCACGAGCACAGGACGCCCGAAGCGCTCTGCGAAGATCTTTGTCATCTCCGTGCCGCTCAGGGGCTCGATCCCTCCCGGCGAGACGATCAAGGTCGCATGGGCGTCGCGCACATTCCAGGCCGTACGCTCCACATAGCCGGGAGCATGGCCTTCCTGGAGCTCGGGGTAGAGCTTCATGAGACCTGGTGCCTCGGGGAAGTCCTCTGCCAAGCCACCCGGCGGGCACCACCCGCAGATGGGGACGCCAGCCTCGCGTGCGGCATCAAGGCCTCCTCGGTCGGCTCCAGTCTGGCCTCCCGAACGCACCTGAGAGATGAGCGGCATTTCCGCCATGACCCGGGAAGCCTCTGCCTGCTGGGCGCCGCGGTAGTCCTTGCCGGTCGGATCTGCGGCAATCGCGCACTCCCACTCGGCACGCGTGATGCGGCTCACCTCGAGGCCATGCGCCTTGCCCATAAGGTCGAGCGAGCGGTCCTGGTGGTGATGGAACGTGAGATGCGCCTTCTTCTGCACAGCAGCGCTTGCCGGGTTCTCGCTGTAGCTGGCAGCCCAGAGGGCAGAGAGGCCCAGATCCAGGAAGGCATGGCGCTCAAGAGCCTGGACGGCCTCCGTCATGTAGCCGGCATTCCAGTAGGGCTTTGCAATCCAGTAGCCGAGCTCTGCCTCATCTGCCGCAATCGGGACATCCTTGTCCTCCTTCCTGAGGCTGATGGCACCGACGGGCGCATCCGGCGTCCTGGAGGCACGCAGGCATATCGCATAGCACTCCGGCTTCATAAGGACAGACTCGAGCGCTGCCGCAGAATCCGCGGGCGTTCTGTGGGGTGGCCAGCCGCAGGGGATGCCGATGGCAGGGTCGGAGGCAGCAGCAAAGAGCGCATCGGCATCGTCCTTCCTCCAGGGACGAAGCGTCAGGCGTTCGGTCACGATCGGTTCAGGCCACATCATGTCTCTCATGGCTCCTCAAGCATCAAGGCAGCAGAGCTGCCGGAAGTGTCACAATCTCAGCCTACCCGAAATGCAGGGAAATCATGACAGAGAGCGATGCAGCGCCTGGGCGCTCCCCTCTTCCCACGTCTCACATGCTCGCAAGCAGCACGGAGACAAGGAAGGCAAGCTGTGCTGCGCTGTTCGTCCCCTGCTCCTTCCAGTTGCTTGCGCTCTCGAGCTGGTCTGATGTGCGGGCAAAATGGACCATGAGGCAGATGAGGGCTGCCCAGACAAGCGTGAAGGGAAGGCTTGGGAGCTCGAGCATGCGCAGTATCAGCGCACCTGCTGCATCGCGCTGCACGATGAGGCCGATTGCCATAAGCAGGAAGCCAAGAGGCATCACATAGCGCATCTGGTGGGATAGAAGAAGGATATTCCTGTGGCCCAAGGCCATCACGAGCTTCCAAGCGACCTTCAAGGCTCCTGCTGCGAAGGCAATAGAGGCGCCGAGGACGAAGAGCGGGCTCTGTATGGCACGGCCCATGGAGATGGTGGCCAGGCAGAAGAGCACGACCGGCACGGCATCCTCAAGCGCAAGCGTCACCGTGAAGCCCTCGGGCATCTCTGCGTCCGGCAACACCTTTCCCTGTTTCTGCTCCATAACCCTTCCGCCTTCCTGAAACACGCATCTGCGGGTACGGAACAAGCATATACTTGATAGCTCGTTAAGGCATGCAACCAATTCAAATCAGGAGGCTCCATGAGCATCTGGACACTCTTCTTGATCGGCCTCGTCGTGAGCTCGATTGGCTTCCACAAGTTCGTCTGGTTCATCTCGCTTGGCTACGGCTTCTCCATGGCAGCGATCGGTGTGGCGCTGACCGTCTTTGCAGCGGCCACCCCTGCCACCTCGCCTGTCCTCTTCCTGATGGCAGGGCTCATGGTGTTCTATGGGATGAGGCTTGGCCTCTATCTCCTCATCCGAGAGCGCAGGAGCAAAGCCTATAACCATGTGATGAAGACGCAGGTGAATGACGGCTCTGGGCTCTCGCTTCCCATCCGTATCCTCATCTGGGCAGTCTGTGCGCTCCTCTATGCTGCCGAGGCCTCCCCTATCTTCTTCCGCATCGCGAATGGGGCAGCTGCCGACGTCTCGACCTATATCGGTGCTGTCTTGATGCTCTCAGGCATCGTCCTCGAGTCTGCTGCCGACCTCCAGAAGAGCGCCCAGAAGAAGGCCGACCCCAGGCGCTTCTGTGACAAGGGGCTCTACTCCTTCGTGCGCTGCCCGAACTATCTCGGCGAGGTCCTGACCTGGACAGGTGTCCTCATCTCCGGCCTCACGGCACTCGAAGGGCCATTCCAGTGGATCTTTGCCCTTGCAGGCTATCTCGGTATCGTCTACGTGATGTTCGGCGGCGCCCGCAGGCTCGAGCTCAGGCAGAACAGGAACTATGGGAAAGACCCCGAGTATCAGGCCTACGTGAAGAAGACGCCGATTCTTATCCCCTTCATCCCGCTCTACAGCGTGGCAGATGTCACGTGGCTCAAGGGCTAGCTGCGCATCCCCGATATGCACCAAGAATGAGACAGGTCCCGGCTGCATCTTCCTGCAGCCGGGACCTGTGCTCTCGTGCTTCCTGTTCGGACAGCTGGCAGCTATGCCCGAGCCTTCGGAGCATCTGCCTTCTTGTCCGTGCGTGACGGATGGAGGAAAAGCGCGAGCGCTGCAATGCAGACGGCATTCGCCGCCAGGCTGATCGGGTAGACAAGCATGATCGTGCGGAAGGTCGGATCTGCCGGGAAGATGAAGGCAATCCAGAAGAAGCGGATGCCGCAGATAACGACAGAAGTGATGATGGCAGGAACGACGGAGATGCCGAAACCACGGAGGTAGCCGCTCGTCACCTCATAGAGCATCGAGAATACGTAGGACGAGATGATGATCGAGATGCGCGTATAGCCGAGCTCTATGACCTCAGGATCGCTGTTGAAGAGGGCGATCATCTGATGGCCGAAGATGAGGACAAGGACGATGACCGCGATGTCTGCGATGAAGCCTTCGGCGAGCGAGACCTTGAAGACGGAGCGGCAGCGCGCAAGCTGGCGGGCGCCATTGTTCTGGCCGACGAACGTCGTGCAGGCCTGGCTGAAGGAGTTCAGGAGGTTGTAGACGACCGACTCAATCGAGATGCCGGCGCTCGATGCCGCCATGACGGTGGTGCCGAGACTGTTGATGGCAGACTGGATCACGATGTTCGCAAGCGAGAAGACGGCACTCTGGATGCCTGCAGGAAGGCCGATGCGCACGATCTGGGCAGCCGAGCGGCCGTCCCAGTGGAGCTTCGAAGGCTCCACCCTGATGGGCGAGTCGATTTTCAAGAGCCGCACAAGCAGGATGAGTGCACTCGCAAGATAGCAGAGATCGGTTGCAAGCGCAGATCCCACAACAAACCAGCCGAAGACGCCAATGAAGAGGTAGCCGAAGGCCACATTGAGAAGGGCTGCGATAGCAAGGGCCTGGAGCGGCAGACGGGTGATGCCCACCGAGCGGAAGATGGCCGCTTCGAGATTGTAGAGCAGGATGGCAGGAAGCGCGAGGAAATAGACACGCAGGAACAGCACTGCCTCACCAAGTGTCTCTTCAGGCACAAGCAGGAGCCTGAGCAGAGGCTCTGCGGCAAGTTCTCCGACGATGGCCATAGCAACGCCCACAAGGGTCATGAGCATGGAGGTATGCACGGCCTTCGTGACCGCATCCTGGTCGCGCCTGCCGATAGCAGTGGCAATCGTCACATTGGAGCCAAGGGCAATGCCGACAAAGAGGCCAATCAGAAGGCCAGAGATCGGCGTGTTCGAGCCGACGGCAGCCATGCCGAGGGTTCCGAGATCTCCCGAAAGCCTTCCTACCATCATCGTGTCAATCAGGTTCGAGAGCTGCTCCAGGATGCCTGTGGCTGCAACCGGAAGGGCAAAACGCAGGACCGATGTCCAGAGATTGCCATGAAGGATATCAATCGGCTTTGCCGTTCCCCGAGAAGCTGCCATAGGATCCTTTCACTCAACATGCATGCCCCGCCCCTTCTCCATCCTGTGCAGAGCACAGCCAGGGCTGGGTGGCGCTATGGAAATGGAATGAGTCCATTATTGTCCTCGTGCAGGAGAACATATGGCAGAGGACTGCTCTCCATAAAGAGAGCGAGCGGCAGATGAACTTCCCGGACCGATGCCAAACGGCAGCGACGGCTGCCGTTTACCGAACATAGGTACTCTTCAAGCAGATGAAACGGCTTTCCCTTGCCGTCAGATTCGCATAGGCAATATCATTTCATTGACAAGAACATTTGTTCTTGTTCGTACCTAGACAATCATGCAGCAGCATACGGGACAGACGGGGGCCGCTCCAATCGAAAGAAAGGAAAGGCCATAGTGAACATCGAAACCGTCATAAGTCTCGTAGGAATCCTTATCGCAGCTACGGACCTCGGAATCTGGTTGGGCTACCATATCGGACGAAGAGGAAAATAGCCGCCCCCGCTTAAGCGGAAACGGCCACTCTCCAAACTCTAAAAAAGTGCAAGGAGCGGCTTTAGGCCCGCTGGCACGGGTGCCGTCCGTCCCCTACTCTACTGCATGTCCGATGATTCTGGCAACGCTCCGTCTCAAAACCAGCTTGGCCAGCTTCATCCATGCGATGCCGAGGAATATCCTGCAGATAGGTCAAACCCGCCAGTTGAGCATCACAGAGAGGCCACAGGGCCTGCTGCATAGAATCCCACCTCAGGCTCAGGCCTCGTGCCATGAATCCGCAGGCAATACGTCAGCGTATTGTGTATCACACACCCGCCTCATTCTGCTGCGGGCACGGGCCGCATCGCCCAGCGCCACCTCAAACAGCCAGAAATCCCCTGTTTCGCGTGCAGCATCAAGATATGCAGCTCCGTCATCCTCAGTCACGAGATGCTGCATCATAGGGCGAAGCCTCTCTTGCTGGCTGTTCCGCTTCGCTTTGCATCGTGCAGGCATCTCCCTATCTCGCAGATCCTTACTTCTGCAGCAATCCCCAAGCAACGCGCCCAGCATCTCTGCTTAGCGCATGCAGCCAGCAAGGCCGGGAACAACGGCCACGGAGCGGGGTCCTATGCAGGGCACATCAATCATCTCTGGCCAGCTCCAATCTGAGTGCCTGTATTCTGGTCTCCATCTCCTTGATGACAGAGACATAGGTCTCGTCCGACTTCCCGGTCGGGTCTTCGAGCCCCCAATTCTCGTCGAATGGCCTGCCAATGAAGGGGCACCCTACATTGCATCCCATGGATATCGCGATATCCGGCGCAGGCATCTCCGCTATGGCCTTGGGATGCTGGGTCTTTTCCATATCGATGCCATAAAGCTCTTTCATGATGCGTACCGCATCAGGATCGATATGGAACTTCGTCTCTGTTCCTGCCGAGTAGCTCTCGAAGACATCAGAGGCAAGGAGCCTGCCCAGTGCCTCTGCAATCTGGCTTCGGCATGCGTTGTGCACGCAGATGAATGCTACCTTCGGCTTTCCCATGGCACGAACCAGCTTCCTGTCCAGATTTCCGTCTCGGTGACTCGTGAAGCCCTTGCAACGCAGATCTCTATGATACCGAGCATCTGCATGCCATGGGACAGCTCTCCCGAACGGACGCCTGCGCCAAGTTAGCCGTATTTTACTTGATGAGCAATCAGCCCTCCTGCCATCTGCTAGCTTATTAGCAACAGTTAACTCATCGTCAGGAGGCCTCTCATGCATGAAGCTGGACATGCATTTCTCGCACGTCTCGGCAAGACGAAGCTCCGTCCCGACGGCATCGACGCCACGAACTGGCTTGTCGAGAAGGCTGGCATCGGTCCCGATACGAAGATTCTGGAAGTGGCCTGCAACATGGGCACGACCATGATCATGCTTGCAAAGAAGTATGGGTGCAGCGTCACCGGACTCGATCTCGACGAGAAGGCGCTCACAAAGGCCAGGGAGAATATCGAGAAGAATGGCCTTGCAGACAGGCTCCAGGTCCTTCAGGCCAGCGCCTTCGAGCTCCCCTTCGAGGATGCCTCCTTCGACATTGTTATCAATGAGGCCATGCTCACGATGCTCACAGGCGACAGCAAGGACAGGGCTCTTGCCGAGTATGCGCGGGTACTCAAGCCCGGCGGCGTCCTTCTGACCAAAAGCGCGGCGCAAGCCCCTTCCTTCAGGCATGGGGTCAAGCCGCGCATCGCCGTCAGGCGATAGCTATCTGCAAGCGGTATAATGCTTGCATGAAATGCAAGAGCAACGACAGCGTCGTCTGCAGCTGCAAGCACCACGCGGTCTTCTGCCCGAAGTGCCGCAGGCCGGTGCTGGTGGACGGCGTGGACGAGCGCCTCAAGGAGATAGCGCTGGAGGTGGCGGACGAGATGGGCTTCGACATCATCGAGATGGAGGCCATGCCCGGCCACGTCCACATGCTCTTGGAGGCAGGCCCCCAGCTGGGGATCCACAGGGCCGTCAAGCGCATCAAGGGCAGGACCAGCCACGACCTGAGGGCTGGGTTCCCCTGGCTCAGGGCCCGCATCCCTGCGCTTAGGGCCAGCAGCCATTCCGTCTCCAGCGTGGAAGGGGCACCCTTGGCAGTCGCCAGGCAATGCATCGAGAACCAGAAGAGCGTGTAGCCATGGAAAGGGCCTACGAGATCCGCATCTACCCCAACGCCGCCCAGCGCGAGCTTGTCGAGCGCACCTTCGGCTGCGCCAGGTGGGTCTACAACAGGTGCCTCGAGACCAGGAAGGCCGAATACGAGAGGACCGGGAGATCGCCGTCGGTCCACCAGCTCCAGAAGCTCGTCACGGCCTGGAAAAGGACGGATGCACCCTGGCTTGCCGAGGTGGACTCCCACGCGCTCCAGCAGGCGGCCGTGAACCTGGGGAGGGCCTTCGATGGGTTCTTCCGCCGCTGCAGGGCGGGCGGGAAGCCCGGATATCCGCGCTTCAAGTCGAAGCGGGACACGAGGCAGTCCTACCGCACCAACTGGGGAATCTCGGTGCCGGATGCCCGGCACGTGAGGCTTCCGAAGCTCGGCCTGGTGAGGGCACGAGTGAGCCGCCCCGTCGAGGGGCGCGTCCTCAACGCGACCGTGAAGCGCGTGCCGAGCGGCAAGTACTTCTGCGTGCTCACGTGCACGGACTGTCCGAAGCCCGATATTCCCGAAGGGCGCATCGAGGTCCTGGGCGTGGACGTGGGCATCCGCTGCCTCATGGCCCGCTCGGACGGGAATGCGATCGCAAATCCCAGGAGCCTTGCCAGATCGGAGAGGAAGCTGGCGCAGGCGCAGAGGAGGCTCTCGAGGAAGAAGAAGGGCTCCAGAAGACGCGCCAGGCAGCGCGCAAGGGTCGCCCGCGTACACGAAAAGATAGCCAGCCAGAGAAAAGACGCCCTGCACAAGGCCACGACCGAGGCGGTGCGCGAGAGCCAAGCCATCGCCGTCGAGGACCTGAACGTCAGGGGGATGGAGAAGAACCGCCGCCTGGCCAAGTCCGTCGCGGATGCCTCCATGTCCGAGATGGCCCGCCAGCTGGAGTACAAGTGCTCCTGGTACGGGCGAAGGTTCGTGAAGGTCAGCAGGTTCTACCCGTCGAGCAAGACCTGCTCTGCCTGCGGACAGGTCAATCAGGCGGTCGTGCTGGGCGTGGAGGCATGGACCTGCCCCGCATGCGGGTGCCGCCACGACCGCGATCTCAATGCGGCCTTGAACATCGCGCGGGAAGGAGCGCGGCTTCTAAATGAAGCAGACGGTACCGCAGGGCTTGCGGGAACCGGGGACGCGAAAGCGTCCCGAACGCTCGTGGAGCAGGCGTAAGACCAGCTTCCGCCGCAAGGCGGAGGAAGGCTATCTGCGTCGAAGCGAGAATCCCCCAGCTTCAGCCGTGGGGAGTGTCAACCAGGATGTCTGCTTCCGCTGCGACGATACAGCAGAGCAGAAGGAGCTCAGGGCAGGACTCAGCCGTGCCATCAACGTGAATGTGGAGCCCCTCACCAGCGATGGCCGGAAGAGCAGGATCGAGTCGCACGGCTTCGCGACAGAGCAGAAGGTGGGAGCCATGACGGTGATGGATCCGAAAGGCATGATCCACGACGCAGGCGTGGAAGGCGCCTTGAAGATCATGTTCAATGCGATGAAGCAGGAGAACCATGAGATGTTCTCGAACATGTTCCGCTTCTTCAACTCCCACAAGGACGAGCTCGGCTATGTCGCGAACTTCAGCACAAAGCCGCTTGCAGGAGCTGCCGCAGCATAGTCTTCGGAAAGCCGCTGCGTACGAATAGGAGCTCTCTGCCACACACTCTGGCAGAGAGCTCCTTCTGCTCTTTGGCACCTCTGAAACGGGCTCTTTAGGCCGTCTCCTGCAGCCTCGCGAGATAGGCAAGAGATGTCTTAAACGTCTCGGGCGTTCCGTTCTCGACAATGCAGGGAATGCTTCGCCCGGTGCCTTTGGCCCAGCGCACGAAGGGAGCATAGTCGAAGCTGCCCGTAACGCCAGCGCCATAGCATTCAAGCCTGCTTCCGGACCCGTCGCACCAGCCTGCCTTCTCCTCGTTCCCGATGACGCGGAAGTCCTTTGCATGGAGAACAGAGATGCGCTCCCCCAGAAGCGCAAGCTCGCGCTCGGATTGGACAGCAGCATCCTCGAGCATTGTGGGATGCAGGAGCGAGACGGGGTCCAGGATGATAGAGACAGCCGGATCTCCTGCCTCGTCCAGCACCTTGCGCGCACGCTCAGGCGTCGAGGCTGCCTCGTTCCAGCCAGGCTCTATAGCAAGGCGCGACCCTTCGTCCTCGACGAGTGCTGCGGCACGCTTGACCTCACGTGCCAGCTCATGGAGTGCCTCATCGGTTGTACGTGCCTCTGTGATCTGGTTCTTCGAATCGGGACGTCCGCATTCGGTGCCGACGACAGAGGCGCCAAGCACGCGGGCAAAGCGGCCTGAGGCTTCATACTGCCTCAAGATCCCCTCGCGCTTCTCCAGATCGGGCTCGAGCAGGTTCTTGTAGCAGCCGAAGACCGTGACCGTCAGGCCTTCCTTTGCAAAGAGATCCTTGAGATGCTTGGCCCGCTCGTCGGTGAGCCCGAAGATATCGGTATCCCAGCTCTTGCAGAGGAGCTTCGAGGCAAGGTGGACGCACTTGAAGCCAAGCTCAGCTGCGTTATGGACCTTCTCTTCGAGCGTGTCTCCCGCCACATCGTGGAGCCTCACACCAGGGACAATCCTGCCCGTCATGACTCCTTCTTTCCGTTGATGCCTGGCGTATAGCCGTCGAAGGGGTCGTCGAGCGAACAGGTGCCGCAGGGAGAAGCAGGGTCTGCCGCTCCCTTCAGTGCATCATGCTGCATGGTCTCAATGTAGGCCAGAATCAAGGGAGCCACGCCCTTTGCATCGTTTTCGACGATGGGCTCCCTCATGTAGTAGTCGAATGTGCCCTCGCGGTGCGTCTTGTTGCCGAGGCCTGCAACGAGGCAGATGTTCTTCAAGGCAAGCTTGCCATCCTCCTCGGAGAGGCAGGTACGGCAGATGCCATCAAAGGCAGCACGGCCCTTCGGATAGTAGGAAGAATCGAGGACGCCCAAGCGCACGCCCTTCATGATTGCGTTCGCGAAGATGGCAGAGCCGGACTCCTCGAGGTAGTTCGGGGCAATGTTCGGCAGGTTGATGACCTGATGCCACATGCCCGTCTCCTTGTCCTGGTAGGGCAGCATCGCATCGACGAGCTCCTGGAACATCTGGCGCAGAGCATCCTTCTCCCCCGACATCGAAGGCGGCATGAGCTCCCAGGTATCGATGACCGCCATTGCGAACCAGCCCTCGGCACGGAGCCAGAAGCTCGAGGAGAGGCCGGTCACCGGGTCGCACCAGAACTGCTTCCTCGAGGCATCATAAGCATGGGAATAGAGGCCGTTGAGCGGGTTCCTCATGATCTTGTGCACGGTCTCGAACTGGTGGAAGGAGTCAGAGCACGCCCGCCTGTCATGGAAGGCAAGCTCGTACTGCATGTAGAACGGCTGCGCCATGTACATGCCGTCGAGCCAGACCTGGTTCGGATAGATGGCCTTGTGCCAGAAGTTGCCCTCGCGGGTGCGCGGCTGATGCTCGAGCTGCCCATAGATCGTGTCCATTGCAAGACGGTACTTGTGCTTGCCGAAGATCTCATAGAGCCTGTAGAGCGTCTTTCCGGCATTCACGTTGTCGAGGTTGTAGTCCTCGGGACGGTAGCCCTCGATGTGGCCTTCCTCGTCGACGAAATGGTCGATGAAGGCATCGGCGAAGTCGAGGTATCCCTCATCCTTCGTGATTCCGTAGAGCTCAATCAGGGCCTTGATCATGCAGCCATCGATGTAGTTCCAGGTGTTCTTCTTCCCGGCACGGATCTTCTCGATGTTCCAGGCCGGCGCCTCGGGCGTCGAGGTCTCCATGAGCTGCTGGATGTAGCGGTCGAGAATGGCATTTGAGGCCATTGTCCCCTCCTTCACTGCCGGCATCTGGCCGGCACAATTATCCTATCCGACGATAGCGGCAAGTCCTGCTGCAATCCTTCTGGCAAGGCGCTCATATCCTGCGGGCGAGTAGTGCAGGCCATCCGGCATGTAGCGCTCGCGATGAGCTGGCAGAAGCGGCGAGATCGTGCTCTCACGGAAGAGGTCGATCGTGGGTACGCCGAAGCGGTGCATCACATCGAGGAAGGCATCCGCGTAGTCCTCTTCCACGAACCCCAGATCGTTTGCCGCGTTGTAGGCAGGAAGGCCCTTCCTGGGAACGCCTGCCGTCTTGCACGGGGTCATGCCGACAAGGATGGACTCAGGGTACTTCTCTGCAATCTGCTCCACAAGCCAGGTGAGCGCCCCATAGAACGTATGGACATCTTTGTCTTCCGGCGCACCCACCGGCACATTGCGGCAGAAGTCGTTGACGCCGCCGAAGAGGCAGATCACATCTGATGCCATGTCATACTCACCAAAGCGCTCGACAAACGAGTCATCGCGGTCGGCCTTGACGGCGATGCGTGAGCCCTTGACGCCGAAGTTCAGGACCTTGGCAGCGCCCGTGAGCTCTGCCATATGCGAGGTCCAGGAGATGGCAGGACCGCCCTTCCCCGTTCCGTTGTCTCCCCAGGTCGTGGAATCGCCGAAGCAGGCGATCGTCTTTCCTTCAAGGCTCATCAGCCATCATTCCTTTCCGTGCTGGCAGCGAGAAGCCATGCGATATCATCCGCAAAGCTGAGGACGCCGAGATGGTGCTCGCCTGGTATCACCTCGTGCTTGAAGCGGTCTTCCTTCCCCAGAAGCTCATAGGCACGCCACACGATATCGGTCTGCTCGAAGACATTGGCAAGGCCCCTTGGCCCCATCAGGTGGTCATGGTCTGCGCTCTGGACAAGGAGCGGACGCGCCGCAATGAGCGAGGCGACATCTCCCATATCGAAGAGCTTCCAGAGGTCCGGCACATAGTTGCAGGAGCAGTTGCCATTGAGATGCAGGAGCGCATCCTTCACGCCGTAGAGGTAGCCCGAGATGAAGGCACACTTCACGCGCTCATCCAAAGCCGCAAGATAGAGCGTCTGCATGCCGCCGCCGGAGAAGCCGACGCATCCCAGATGCTTGGCCGAAAGCTCAGGCTCTGCCTCTATCCAGTCGATGAGGCGCTGAAGATCGGATACCAGAAGGCCCAGCAGCGTGAGACCTAAAGGCTCTGCCATCCGTGCTTCGTTCAAGCAGGTGCCACGCACATAGGCGTCAACCGTATCTCCCTGGCCCTTCCAGCTCCTGCGCTCTCCCCAGCCTCTTGCCTCAGGGCAGATGGCCACATAGCCGTGCCTGGCCAAGCGGAGGCCATAGTCGTAATTGAAGCGGCGAATCGCCTCATCGACTGCAGGGACGCCCAGGATGCCAGCGACGCTCGCCGCTCCTGCCCCCTGGTGTCCATGCGGACAGATGAACGTGTAGCTGCGTCCCTCCTCGTCACGCAAAGGCGCATCCGGCATCAGCACATAGACAGGCATCCAGACATCAGGCTCGACCTCGAGGAGATACTTCCTGCGCTCGATATGGCCCGGCACCGATGCGGCCCCGACAAGACGGGCACGAGGCTCCACCTTCTCGATAGCATCGAGCTTGAGGGCCTCCGCGAGCTTCTGCCTGGCGACCTTTTGCCAGGCAAGGAAGTCCTCCGCCGTCTGGCCTACAAACCTGCACTGCCGTGCCTCGCGGTCGAAGCGCTTCGCGAATGCTTCGTCGTCTGCGCAGTACGTATCCGTATGGACGGTCCTGCCATTTTCCGAGAGCTTCGAGGTCTCGGTGTCTGCTATGCCGCCGCCTTCAGGGTCCCACCCGTCTTCTCCTGCCAGCACCTTCTCGCGGCTATACCTGACGAGCTGATCTTCCTGGATGGTCGAGGCAAAGGGCACCCATTCATCGGTTGTGGCCCCAGGTCCCGAAAGGAGCGCTCCCCTATACTCTGCGCACTCCCGTGCCTTTTCCTTGTTCCAGTCCCAGAAGCCATCACGTCTGATATGGGGACCGAGCCAGCAGTCGACAAGCGCCGTCTTGGCATATTCGCGCCAGGGGCGGCCGAGATAGACCGTGTTCTCAGCGCACTCCCCTGTGAACGAGCACCCATGGAAGACGAAGCCATAGGGCATCTCTTCAGGCGTCGAGGCTGCCGTCACGTAGCCATTCACGTCCATATCGCGGCTGAGCGAATGGAGCTCGCAGCTCTCGAAGAAGGCTGTGGCACCGCCGAAGATGAAGTCGACATCGCCCTCGATGTAGCATCGGCGCCAATACTGCCTCGTCGGCATCCTCGGTGCGTGCTCCTTGGGGCCACGGAAGCCGCCGGGCTTCACCTCGGTCGGAGGAAGAGGTCCCAGGAAGACGGTGTCCTGATGTCCCAGAAGGCGGCAGGAATCCACGACGAGGCGGTCGCCGTCTGCATAGAACGCAAGCGCCTGGCCGACCTCACGTCCATCCCCTGCCGCATTCTCGATCGTCAGGTTCTCGAAGCGGCAGTCAGGAGCATCGACTAAGACGACATAGGTACGAAAGGTTCCCCTCTTGGTGCCATCCGGCATCTCCTCGAAGGCGCCATGGGTGCCCCTGATCTTGACCTGGTCTGCACACTCGCCCAGAAGCGTCACATGGGGACGGCGGATCTCGACCGTCTCCTCGTAGGTGCCAGGGGCTATATGGATGATGCACTCCTGTGTCTCATCAGGTGCAAGCTCACCCAGTGCATCGAGTGCATCCTGGATGCGGGAGTACGCACCAGTGCCGTCGGCAGCAACCTCTGCGACTCTTGCCTCCATCGCATATCCCTCCTCTGAAAGAAGCGCGCCATGAGCTCTGGGGCTCATGGCGCGCGGTGTGGATCCCACAAGCTCAAAGATGCTCTTGAGACCCTAGTCAGCTGCCTTGATGTCTTCCTGGTAGCCGACGTTGTTGTGGGCGAAGCACTTCTCATACGGGAAGCCGGAGAGATCCTCGCAGACCTTCTTGACCTCAGGCTTGACATCCTCCATCTTGCCGCCCTCACGGACACGCTTGACCTCAGCGCAGAGCATGTCGCACTCGGTCTTGTCGACGTGGATACGGGAGCCGAGGATGCAGGAAAGGATGAAGAAGCCGGCGCAGCCGATGAGCATGTAGGTGCAGATCGTGATAGGCACGGAAGCAGGCTGCTGGACCTGGGCGCTGTTGCCGGTCGAGGAGATGAATCCGGACATGGCAAGGGCGACAGACCAGAGCGTTGCAGCAAGAGCGGAAGCAATCTGCTGGACGAACTGCTGTGCTGCAGAGTAGACACCCTCACGGCGGCGGAGCGTGATGAGCTCATCGACATCAGGGACATAGTTCATAGGCACATCAGGCAGATACTGGAATCCGACGTAGAAGAACTTCCAGATTGCGAAGATGATCGGGTAGGCAATCATAGCGGTCGTGACATCGAACGCGCCGTTGATGCGGCCAAAGGCGAAGAAGTTGAAGGCAATGATGCAGGCGGCAGCGCCGATCGTGGACACGTACCAAGGCGTGTGGAAGCCCTTCTTTGCCATCCAGGCAACCCAGACAGCCGTGCAGACGATTGCGACGATCTTGCCCGGCATCTCCATCACGGACTCGTAGGACTTTGCGATGCCGAGAGAGTAGACGATGAAGAAGGAGAGGCAGGCAGACCAGCAGGCTGCTGCGAACTTCATGGTCAGATAGACAGAAAGAACACGGCGGAACGAACGGTTGCGGAACGTGGAGAAGACATCGATGAAGAGCTTCTTGATGGCTTCCCAGGCATTGTCGATCTTCTCCTGGGCAACTTCCTCAGGCGAGCGCTCCCACGTGGAGCAGTAGACGGCGATGAGGGAGGCGACCATGATGAGGGAGTTCGTCGTAGCGATGATGAAGTAGGACGATGCATTGTCCTCGCCGAAGAAGCCAAAGCCGATGCCGACGAGAAGAGCCATAACGAAGCCGGAGACATTGCCGAAGATGTGCTTATAGCCGGTAAGGAGGCTGCGCTCCTTGTAGTCGTCCGTCATCTCGATCGTGAGCGGCACGAGGTTCGTCGTCACGAAGGCGTAGGCGATGTTGTAGATCATGTAGAGCACGAAGTAGTAGCCGAAGCCGAACGGCGTGACGAGGAAGATGAACGGCTCAGCAAGCATCATAGGAATGGCAAGCAGGATCCAGAAGCGCCTGCGTCCGAACTTGCGGCCGACCTTCGTGGCATAGAAGTTGTCTGCCACAAATCCCATGATCGGGCAGAGGAAGGCATTGATGTAGATGGCCGCAGAAGCAATGAGTGCTGCTTCCGTTGCAGACAGGCCGCACTGCGTGGACAGGAACATGACCATGTAGCTGTGCGTGAAGGTCAGAGCACCAGAGTTGGCCATGCCTCCCATACCGAAACCGAGCCTTGTCCAGAAGTTTATCTTGCGCTTCTTACCTATCTTTGACACGCCGTCTCACTCCTCTCAAAGGGTCCCATCCCCCATAGGCTGCGTGCATTCCAGATGCACCTGCAACTGCTCCCCTGCGCCGAAGATTCAGAAAAAATGTGTGGAACTTTGTTTGCTGTTCCTTAATACCATCTGGCATGCCACATTTCCTGTCTTCTTTGCGATTTCGCCGTCTCTAAACAGGTTTATCTGACGCGAATAGTTATAGCACGTTGCATAGCCCTTACACTGGCATGTCAGTTATTTTTCGTTCAGGTTCGGGTGAACGGTTACTTTTTCAGGGTGAACGTACACTCTTCGGCCAGTCTATGCAGAAGTATGCATTTCTCTGATATGCCAGTCTTCAACTCTGAATTTCGCAGACCTGGCTTCCAGAGATCGATGCAAACTGGTTTCCCTGCGGACCGCCCATGCAGCATCAGGCCAGAAGAGACGTCCGGAGATGGCCAATAGCTGGAGACGCGAGCTGACGCCGAGCGCTGGGTGCCGCGGACAAAAAGCAACCCCGGGGTATCATGATCTTTTGCATGAGTGACCTTCCGGGGCTTTCGCTCTATATGCTGCCCCATCATGAGCTACAGCGACGCCTCGAGCATAGAGGCTCTCACCGCATGGTTCGTGGCCGAGCTTTTCCGATGCCAATCGTACGGACAGAGAAAGTTCGTCAGGCATATTGCCTGGCACCCTTCTGATCCATAGAGGATACGCGTCATATCTTCTTGTGCCCAAAACAGCGCAGGACGGCCATCAGGCTTTTCTGAGCCTCTATAGTGCGACAGCAAAGAGGCGCTGGATGCCCGAAGGCATCTGGCGCCTCGTGTGTACGCTCTCTTCTGCTGGGTGGGATGGTGCAGAGAAGCTCTATGGAATGGCAGCCGATATGCAAAGGAGCAGGCTGCCGGAAGGAAGCTAGAGGTGGACAACCTCGTCGACATTGTCGAGCACCAGCTCGTCGCCGTCCTGGCCCTCCATCGTGACGGAGCGCAGGACAAGCCTCTCGACGTTCTGGGCAATGATGCCCTTACGTGCCATTGCTTCCACGCCTGATGCCATGGCCGGCACGCCTGGCTCGGCATCCGGGTCGAAGGAGATCTTCACATCGTCGAAGACGAGCTCGGAGATCTTGCGCTCAGGAAGGCCCGTGATCCAGGCAGCAGCCACCTGGCAGTTCTCTGCCACGATGTCGCGGAACTCGAGCATGCCGAAGCCCGGGGTGCGCTCATCGACCGGAAGCGGCTTTCTAGACTGCACATAGTCTGTCTTGCCATCCTTGTCGCAGAAGTAGAAGGCATTGACGACAAAGGGCGTCAGCACATGGTCCATGTGGATGTTCTCGAAGAGGATGCCCTCGTTCACGGCGTCATTGCCACGTCCGCGGCGCGTCTTGATGCGCAGGCCCCTGTCCGTACGGCGGAAGTCGCAGTCACGGACCACAAGGTCCTTGATGCCGCCTGCCGCCTCAGAACCCAAGACGACCGCGCCGTGTCCATCATGCATGAGGCAGTGGGCCACGAGCATGTCGTGCGTGGCAGGACGAAGCGGCCTGTCGATGCCGAGCTTGCCGGACTTGATGGCGATGCAGTCGTCGCCGACCGAGAACTCGCAGCCGAGGATACGCACGAAGGAGCAGGACTCAGGATCCATGCCATCCGTGTTGTGGGAGTTCTTGGGACCGCAGATCTTGAGGCACAGGGCATCGAAGTGGTCGCACAGGACCGGATGGATGTTCCAGGCAGGCGAGTTCTGGACCGTGATGCCGGCAAGAGACACATGGGAGCACTCGGAGAGGAAGACCATGCGCGGACGGGCGATGTCTCTTCCCTCTTCCGGACGGTAGAGGTCCTTCACGTTGTGCCACCAGTTGTCATCGGCGAAGTCCGTCTGGCCATCGATCGTGCCGCGGCCATAGATGTTGACATCATGTACAGAGAGGCCCGTGAAGAGCGAGCAGTAGGTCGAGATGGACTCGCCTTCCCAGCGTCCCAGCGGGAAGAGGTCCGTCGCATCCTTGCCGAGGCCCTCTGTGCCCTTGAGCGTGCCTGGGATATAGGCAAGCTGGTCGCGGTCGTGGCGGGCAAGAATCTGTGAGCCTTCCTGGAGCTCGATCGAGCACCCGGACTTCAGGAAGAGCGACTTCACGAGGTATTTGCCTGCCGGCACGAGCACGCGGCCATCCTTCGGGCATGCCATGATCGCTGCCTGGATGTTCACGGTATCGTCGTGCTTGCCGTCACCCTTGGCACCGCAGTCGCGCACGTCGATCGTTGCAGACTCCTGGGGTGTCGTGACGCCTGCCTCGTAGACCTCGTCGCCGTTCACGAACTTCACGACATTGCGCTGGCCTGGGACGAGGCCATCCACATAGGTCTCGACCTTCTTCGTCGTGCCCTGGCGCTGGCCATTCACATAGACTTCCCAGCTGAAGAACGTGTCATAGAGCCCGCCGTCATCGAGCTCGATCACGGCAGCACGGGCACAGCGCCAGACTGTCTTGATATCCATGCCTATCCCTCCCCGATAGAGAGGACCCCTGGACAAAAAGGTATCCAGGGGCCCCATTGAAGCGTTCGTCCTAGAGGACGACGCCGTCTTTCCAGATGCTGATCTCGTGGCAGTTCCTGCGCTCAGTCGAGGTCTTCTCGCCCGAGGAAACCTTGAGCACGAGGTCGAAGAGGTCTTTCGCTGCCTCGTCGATCGTGGCATCGCCGTCAGCAATCACGCCAGCATTGAAGTCCATCCAGTTGGGCTTCCTCTTCGAGAGCGCCGTGTTCGTGAAGACCTTGATGGTCGGCACAGGAGCGCCGAAGGGCGTGCCGCGTCCGGTCGAGAACATGATCACGTGGCAGCCGGCAGCAGCAAGCGCGGTCGAAGAGACCATATCGTTGCCAGGAGCGCAGAGGAGGTTGAGGCCCTGCTTCTTCACCTGGTCGGCGTACTTCAGGACATCGACGATAGGGGCCTTGCCGCCCTTCTGGACGCAGCCGCAGCTCTTGTCCTCAAGCGTCGTGATGCCACCCTGCTTGTTGCCCGGGCTCGGGTTGTCGTAGACGACCTCATGATGTCTCAGGAAGTAGTCCTTGAAGCCATTGAGCATGCCAGCGGCTGCATCGAAGACCTCCTTCGAGACGCAGCGTCCCAGAAGGAAGCTCTCGGCGCCGAACATCTCGGGCACCTCGGTCAGGACGGACGTGCCGCCCTGGGCCACGACCATGTCGCTCACGCGGCCGATCGTCGGGTTTGCCGTGATGCCGGAGAGGCCATCAGAGCCGCCGCACTTCATGCCGACAACGAGCTCGGACACAGGAATGGGAACTCTTCTGTTATGGGAAATCAGCTCGGCAAGCTCCTCGATGATGGCACGGCCCGAGGCCAGCTCATCCTCGACGTCCTGACAGGTGAGGAAACGCACGCGCTGGGGGTCGTACTCCCCCAGCTCATCCAGTATCTGCTGGTGCGTGCAGTTTTCGCACCCCAGGGAAAGGAACAGCACACCGGCTGCATTGGGGTGGCGTGAAAGTGCGACGAGCAGCTTCTTCGTCTGCTCGTGGTCCGCTCCCGTCTGGGAGCAGCCGAAAGGATGCGTGAAGGCATGTATGCCTTCTACCGTACCCTGGACGAGGTCCTGGCACTGCGCTTCGAGCGTCTGCGCGATGCCATTGACGCATCCCACAGTCGGGATGATCCAGATCTCATTCCTTGTGGCGGCGCGGCCATCCTTCGTGCGGTAGCCCATGAAGGTCTGGGGCTCAACTGGAGCCAGCTCAGGATGCGTCGGCTCGTAGGTGTATTCCACCTCGCCCGAAAGGTTCGTCTTCATGTTGTGGGTATGGATCCACTGGCCAGGATGGACGTCTGCCGTCACGTGCCCGATAGCCTGGCCATACTTCACGACCGTGGAGCCTACGCCGAGCTCTGCCACGGCCATCTTGTGGCCCTGCGGGATGTCCTCTGTGGCCGTGACTTCCCTGCCCTCGAAGGAGAAGGTCTCCCCTTTCTTGAGGGGACGGAGCGCCACGACGACGTTGTCTTCCGGATTGATATGTACGATAGGTGCCATAACGTATACCTACTTCAGGCAGCTTGCGAAGGCAGCCTTCGTGCCCTCGCGGCGGATGAGACCGAGGTCTGCGACGACGGCGTCACGAAGGCCCTTCACCTCATGCAGGTCCTGACCCCACATGTCGGTGTTGGCAAGGACATCGTCGACGAGCTTCTCCGTGGAGGCATCCTTGCGCTCTGCGAAGAAGGCAAGAGCGGAAGCATCATCCTGGGCGACATACTCGGTGCCGTCAGCACGCTTGAGGTGCAGGCCATCGTCTGCAAGGCCCTCGGCGCCCGTCGTATAGAATGCCATGAGCGCAGCAAGGCTCATCGTGAGGCACTTCGGGAGCTTGCCTTCCTGCTCGACATAGTCAAGAAGGGACGGCAGGTCGCGGGCACGCCACTTGGACGTGGAGTTCAGGCAGATCGAGAGCAGCTGGTGATCGATGAAGGGGTTGTCGAAGCGGTTCTCGACAGCCGCAGCGAATGCCTCGAGGTCGGCACGGTCAAGCTCCTTCGAGAGCGTCGGGATGACCTCGGTTTCAAGCATCGTGTTCATGAAGCCACGGATCGTGTCATCGTGCATGCAGTCACGGACGATATTGAACCCGGCAAGCCAGGCACCCGGGACAAAGCCCGTGTGTGCACCATTGAGGATGCGGACCTTGCGCTTCTTGTACGGGGTCACATCCGGGGTGACAAAGACACCCGGCTCCTTCGACTGGATGAACGGCAGCTTAGCAGCAAGCTTGTCGTCGCCCTCGATGCCCCACATCTGGAACGGCTCGCGGACCGCGAGGAACGGATCCTCGTAGCCGAGGCGCTCTGCGACCTTTGCTGCCTCCTTGGGGTCGCGGATGCGGCCCGGAACGATGGTATCGACAAGCGTCGTGCAGAAGAGGCACTCTTTGTCGAGCCACTCGGTGAATTCCTTCTCCCAGCCCCAGTCGGAAGCGTAGCGCTTCACGATCTTCTCGAGCTCTGCGCCATTGTGGTCGATAAGCTCGCAGGAAAGGATGGTAAGGCCGCCCTTGCCGGCATCGAAGCGGAAGCGCAGGGTCTTGGCAAGCTTCGCTGGGAAGCTCGAGGGCCAGGCGTCTTCTGCCTTGCAGGTCGGATCGTAGGCAATGCCAGCCTCGGTCGTGTTGGAGACGACGAGCTCGAGGTCGTCAGAGGTGGCGACCTTCTTGAGCTCCTCGAGGTCTTCTGCCCTGAACGGGTTGAGGCAGCGGGAAACCGAGCTCACGAGCCTTGCATCGTCGTAGGTCTTGCCGTCAAGCTTGCCGCGCTCGAGGACGGTGTAGAGGCAGTCCTGTGCGTTCAGACCCTTGATGAAGCCATAGTCATGGGCAGCATCGTCAATCGGCTGCAGGATGCAGATCTTGCCATTCCAGCCCGTCTTCTCGTTTGCATAGTCGAAGTAGCGGTCCACGAACGAGCGGAGGAAATTGCCCTCGCCGAACTGGAGCACCTTCTCAGGAGCACCCTTTGGCACGAGATAGCCCTTGTAGCCCATATCCTGGAGCGTCTTGTAGCTGAGCTTTTCCATTGGAACGAATCTCCCTATCTCTTACTGCTCGTCGAGATCGAAGCCGAAGTAGCGGACAGCGTTGTTGTAGCTGATGTCGCGGACAATCTTTGCCAGCATCTTCGGGTCGTTCGGATACTTGCCCTGCTCGACCCACTCGCCGAGAAGGCCGCAGAGAACGCGGCGGAAGTACTCGTGACGGGGATAGGACAGGAAGCTCCTGGAGTCCGTGAGCATGCCGATGAAGTTGCCAAGAACGCCCTCGTTTGCCAGTGTCGTCATCTGTGCCCTCATGCCGGTCTCGCAGTCATTGAACCACCAGGCAGAGCCGTTCTGGAGCTTGCCTGCGCACGGGGCCTCCTGGAAGCACTGCATGACCGTATCGATCATGGTCGTGTCGTTCGGGTCGAGGCTGTAGAGGATCGTCTTCGGGAGGCCGGAGGTCTCGTTCACATCGTTCAGGAAGTCTGCAAGGTCTGCTGCCTTCTGGCCATTCCTGATGCAGTCATAGCCGGTGTCAGGGCCGAGCTTCGCAAACATCGTCTGGTTGTTGTCGCGCTTGCAGCCGAAGTGGATCTGCATGGCCCAGCCAAGGCGCACATACTCGGCAGCAGCGAACTTCATGAATGCGGTCTTGTACTTGAGGATGTCCTCCTCAGAGACCTGCTTGCCCTCGACGCGGGCCTGGAAGATGTCCTCGAGCTCTGCGTCCGTTGCCGGCACATCGACGACGTAGTCGAGTGCATGGTCGGAAGCGCGGCAGCCCATCTCGTTGAAGAAGTCGAAGCGTGAAGACAGGGCACGCTCGAAGTCGTTGAAGGAGTTGATCTCCATGCCGGCAACCTCAGAGAGCTTCTTCACATAGGCACCGAAGCCCTCCTTCTCGATACCAAGAGCCTTGTCAGGACGCATGGCCGGGATGACCTGGACATCGAAGGAATCGTCAGCAGCGATCTTCTTGTGCCACTCGAGGGAGTCGGCGGGGTCGTCCGTCGTGCAGATCAGGCGCACATTGGAGCGACGGATGAGGTTCCTGCAGGAGAACTCGGGCGTGGCGAGCTTCCTGTTCGCAAGCTGCCAGACTTCCTCTGCGGTGTCACCGTTGAGGACGCCCTCATAGCCGAAGAAGCGCTTGAGCTCGAGGTGGCTCCACTCGAAGACCGGGTTGCCGATGCAGCGCGAAAGCGTCTCTGCCCACTTCTGGAACTTCTCGCGGGCCGGTGCATCGCCGGTGATGTAGCGCTCGTCCACGCCGTTGGCGCGCATCAGGCGCCACTTGTAGTGGTCGCCGCCGAGCCAGACCTCCGTGATGGAAGAGAAGGACTTGTCCTCCCAGATCTCCTTCGGGGAGATGTGGCAGTGATAGTCGAGAATAGGCATGTTCTCTGCATAGTCATGGAAGAGCTGCTCGCCCGTAGGGGTGGAGAGCAGGAAGTCCTTGTCGTCCATAAAGTTCTTCATCGGCTGTATCCCTTCTTTGGACATCCCGGACACAAGACAGGGTGGGAAGCGCCATCCGATATGTGCCCTTCCTGGTGCGCACACCGAATGACACCCTGTCCCATGCCTTAATCTAGCATGTTAGTTTCAAGCTGTGAAGAGCGTATTACTTTTTCAAGAGCCCACGCAAGTGAAATTTCACGAAAGCTGGACGAGAACCGTTCACAATTCGGTGAACGTTACCCCAACCACAATCCCGACACACTGCTAACGTTCCCACGAGAAAGAGTCTTTGCAGGTCACAGGCCATCTGATAGGGATCCGGATGCCCGTCTCAGACACCAAGGCCAAAAATTCCGTGCTCTGCGCCCTTCAGAGCCATGCTTTCGGGAGCATCTCTGACCAATCAGAAAACTAGCATGTCTGCACGCACCAAGAATGCCACCAGATAGCAGCAGGGCGGCCTTCCCTGCGGAAGGCCGCCCAAGACGCTCTCATATATAGGTATGCCGACTAGTCCTTCGGATACTTGTAGAAGCCCTCTCCTGCCGCCATGCCGAGCTTTCCGGCGTCGATGTAGCTCTTGAGCACCTTCTCCATGCCCTTGAAGTTGTAGGGAAGCATCATCTTCTTCAGGAGCGGGGTCGCGATGCCCGGCACCTTCTGGTACTGCTCGACGATGTTGTAGGCCGTCGTGAGGCCGACGGTATCGAAGACCTGGAAGGGGCCCTTCGGAGCGCCTGTGCCAGACGTCCAGGCAAGGTCGATGGAAGCAGGGTCGGAGATGCCATTGGCCAGAAGGTCCAGGCCCGAAAGCATCCAGGGGATGAGCATGGAGTTCAGGAGGTAGCCTGCCTTCTCCTTGTTCACCGGAAGCGGAATCATGCGGATGGACTTCGCGAAGTCGAAGACCGCATCGAAGGACTCGGCGCTCGTCTTCTCCTGGACCATGACCTCGCAGACATTGTGCTTCCAGATCGTATTGGCGAAGTGGAGGGCAAGGTAGCGGTCAGGGCGTCCCACGTCCTTCGTGAACTGGGACGGCAGAAGGCTCGAGGAGTTCGTGACGACAATCGTCTTTGCGGGCATGAGGGGCGCAAGCTTCTTGAAGAAGGCAGCCTTCTGGTCTGCGACCTCTGCCATGGACTCGATCACGAGGTCGGCATCGGCCACGGCCTTGCCGAGATCGAGCTCGAGCGAAAGCGACTCATAGGCCTCATCGACGCGCTTTGCACATGCCTCGGGGTCGAAGCTGTCGAAGTCTGCGATGCCCGGGCACCAGGCAGGGTCTGCCGCGCTCTTGGCCGTCTTCATTCCCTCGATAGCCTCGTGGTAGCTCTTATGCAGGGCATCGAGCTTCGGCTGGCAGCGCCCGATGGAACCCTCGCTCCTGAGCCAGATGGTCACGTTGTGTCCCGTATAGGCGCACTGGAAAGCAATCTGCGAGCCCAGGACACCGCCTCCGGCAACCACGACATTCTTGATTTCTGCCATGTGGATCCTCCTGTCATTGTCAGGTCGTATGCCCTCGCAGGGGCAGCCATTCGTTCATACCAATCTCGAGTATACGGGACCCGCAAAGCCGCCATCCAAAGGAAAGCGGCGAGGGGCACGTATCGGCCCCCTCGCCGCAGCAGAGCATGAGATGAAAGCCCTATCCCTGGAACCTCTGCATGCACGCCATAAGGATGCATGCCGGACCCTCATCTGCGATGAAGCAGGGGTCTCTGCCATTGATCTCGATGCGTCCGCTCGAGCGCCTGAACTTCGCCTGCGCACTCCCTCTTTCCGTCATTGTCTCCATCATCGTTGTAGAAGATGCCCTGGTCCGTGACAGCAAGGCCCTTCTTGCCGGAGCCGAACATCGTCGTATCGAGAACAAGATAGATGGGCTGCGCGCTGTCTTCTCCCCTGAAGAAGTGCTGGCGTGCCTGCGCTTCCTTCTTCTTGCGCGTCTGGAGGAACCCCGCGAAGCAGAGGTCTTTCTCAAGCTCCATCCGGTCCTCATTGTCGAGGCCCTCATAGAAGCTCTGGAAGAGTCGCTTGAGACCTCCCTCAGAGGGCGCCTTCTTCTTCGCAGGAGGCTCTTTCTTCCTCGTCTCCTTTGCAGCGACGGCTGTGCCAGCATCAAGCATGAAGACCGATCCGCAGTATTCGGGCGTGCTATACGTGCCGTCACCGTGGGGCACGACCCGTTACAGGCAGTTGGAACAGGCGAGATCGACCTGCTGCATCGGAGCCTCCCTGCATACGGAAAAGAGTTCTGCCGATCGCATCAATCCCGAGTCCTGATACGGCTCTAAGCCGCATGCCGCTCTGTGGATGTGCCAGCAGGGCTGCATGGCAGATGCATCGCTTCTCGAGCAGAGCGTGCGGCAGAGGACCTCTCCTGTGTCGCACGCCGATGAAGCTTGCTCTGTCTTGCCTTACGCTTCCGTCTGGTGCCCCGTGACCCAGATCATGGAGAGAAGCGGGACGATCATGATGCAGGCGAGGAGCGTGTAGGCGGTCCTGCTTCCTGCCATTGTGGCAAGCGCCATGTCGCTTGCCCCTATCTGGGCAGCGTTGACAAGAGCGGTGACGACGGAGGTACCCACAGCACCCGAGAGCTGCTGGAGCGTGTTGATCACGGCATTGCCGTCAGCCTTCGTCTCCTTCGGCAGCGCCTTCAAAGATACCGTCATCGTGTTGCCCACCATAGAGCTCTGTCCCAAGGCATAGAGGATGTAGACGATGCTTGCTTCCATCGTCGGCATATGGTCGCTCAGCAGGGCGAAGAGCACGCAGGAGATGAGGGCCGAGGAGGCGCCAAAGACGATAGGCTTCCTTGCACCGAGACGATCGAGCAGCTGTCCCGAGAACGGGGCAATGCAGGCGCCGACGAAGCAGCCGAGAAGAAGCGTCGTGCCGGCTTCTGTCTGCTTGGCACCCATAACGAGCTGGGCATAGTTCGGAAGCAGGAACGAGAGGCCAAGGACGCAGAACTGGAGGCAGATGAGCGAAAGCACGCCCAGATCGAACTGCTTCGAGGAGAAGACGGAGAGATGGATGAGCGGGCGCTCGCAGGCCTTCTCATGGTGCACGAAGAGGGCAAGCATCACGGCAAAGAGCACGAAGAGCAGAAGCGTCTGAGGTGCAAGCCAGCCCTTCGTGCCGCCGCCGTCGATTGCAAAGACAAGGGAGCCGAAGGAGATCACGAGAGGGATCCAGCCTGCCACATCGAAGGGCTCCTTCACAACCTCATGGCTCTGACGGATCGAGAAGATGCCGAGGAAGAAGGCAGCTGCAAGCACCGGCAGAAGCGCTGCGAAGATGGCACGCCAGCCGAAGTTCTCAGCAAGCCAGCCGCCGACAGAAGGACCGACGGCAGGAGCCATAGCAGTGACGAGCGTGCCGATGCCCATCATGACGCCCATATGGTCGAGCGGTGCCTGCTCGGTGATAATGTTGAACATGAGAGGAAGGGCCATGCCGGTACCGATGCCTTCGAGGATGCGTCCCAAGAGAAGCATCGGGAATGAGATGGCAGAAAAGCCGGTCACGATGCCTGCAATGTAGAAGAGCATCGCGATTGCGAAGATGCGCTTCGTCGGGAAGCGGCGGTTGAGGAACGACGACGTCGGGACGATAGCCGCAAGCACAAGCAAATACGCTGTCGTCATCCACTGCACGGTCGAGGTATCGATCCCGAACTCGGTCATGAGCTCAGGAAACGTGATGTTCGTGGCCGTCTCGACGCAGACGCCCGAGAAGGACATGATGCCAGCCGCAACGATGGAAAGGACAAGTCGGGCATCAAGCACGCGCTTGAAGCCTTGGTCAGAGCCATTCTGCATAGATTAACTCCCGTATGGAGACTGCATCGGAACCAGAAGGCGATGCATCCAATACCTATCGTCTAGAACGATAAGGCGGTACCGAGAGAATCTGTTTGGCATTCCTGAACCTGAAAGATTGATCCGGAAATCGCCACATCTCATTCAGTTCATGTGCAGTTTCAGAAGAGCAAGATAAAACGGGCACCCACGAGAGGATGCCCGTTTTGGTCAAGGAAGCTTGTTTGGAAGATGGCTACTTCTGTTCGTTATCCTTTGCGCTCTTGGCAGTCTTGCGAGATGCATAGACAAGAGCAACGCCAAGTGCAGCAATTACGCCAACAGCGAGCCAATTGTTCGTATCGGACGTATCCGGGTTCGCAGCTTTCGTCACAGCAGGCGTTGCAGCTGCAGCCTTGTACGTATTGGTGAAGTCAAGCCCGTCAGCAACGTCACCCTTTTCGTTTACGATAGTACGCTCAACATTGAAACCATTGACCGTCTCGGTGACAACGACCCGTACCGTATAGACCGTCGTGTCATAGATATATCCATCAATGCCATCATTCACTTCATAGCATCTGTAGTTATAGACACCAGCCTGCGTGTACTCTGCGTTGCCGAATTCGACCTCACCTTCGCCGTCAATAGTTGCTTCGATCTTTCCATCAACTGCTCCCTCAGGCATGGGGGCACCATCGATAGCCTCGTATACAAAGGTGAAGGTAGATTTGTTTACAGGGGTATCTCCAGCAATGCGCTTCGATACCGGAGGATCAGACTTTCCTGCAGGAAGATTTGCATAAGCATTCGTAAAGGCGCAAGCATCCGTCTTCTCGCCCGCAAGTGAACCAATATGCACAGCAGCAATCACATCGGTCTTGGACATATCGCCATTTGGATGCTCGAACGTAACCTGCACGTAGTAGACCGTCGTGTCATAGGAGCCACGTCCCGTTGAATCCTCAGGAGCAATCTGCGATACCTTGTAGGTATAGACACCGACCGTGGCATCCTTCATGGAGATATCGAAGGAGCCGGTATAGGTATCGCCCTTGAGTTCGCTACCTTGGAGAGCAACAGTATCTTCAACAGGAGCCGGTGCGCCATCGAGCGCCTCGACCTTGATGGTATACGTCTCCCCAGGGATTCCCTGTCCTGTTGTGGTCACACTCACAGGAATAGTGACCGAATCAGTATCTCCTTGGAGAGCATATGCCGGATGTGCAATGAGACCAGCAAACAGCAAGGCACCTGCCATCACAGCCATTGCCAGTCTTCTAATCTGTCTCCGCATGCTATACCTCACTTGCTCCTATTGACCCGTATACGGAACAATGCGTGCCAGTACGACCGTACGTGCCTCTGTGCTATCAGACGAGCATGTAGCGAGCGACACTATGCGCTCGTTTTCTCCAGAAGCCCCGATCTCATCGGCTACGTCCCTATTAATCAAACTGGCATTGGAAGCTGCGTAAGAGACAACTCCGGAGCAGTCATGCTTCCAGGACGTGGGCGAAAAGATCGTGTCGTCAGATGCATTTACGGTCATCACAGCAAAAACCTGGAGACCGTAGGTAGTATCCGGAGTCATAAGGACACCGGTATTGTGCTGCTCGAAGAAGGAATCATCTTTATAGAAGTCAAGATCTCCGAACATCAAGTCATTGGCCATATGATGGCCGTAGATAAGAGAATAGGCGTCACTGAAATCATTCGAACACAGGCTCGAAAGGAAGATGCTTCCCGAAAGAGCGAAATCGCCATAGACGTCTTTGTTCAGATATTCGAGATCATCTTCGCCTTGCACGACAGGATAGTCAATCTGGGTCCCCTCGAGAGTAATCCAGGCACAGACATCAGGATTGATGGCACGAAGCTCATCAAAGGTTGGGCCGTTGTCTCCACCCTCCTGAGGACGCATGCTTAAGAGATTGTTCATAACATCGGATGCCTTAGCGTAAACCTGCTGATTGTCCCAGAGAGAATATCCAGCGAAGAGGGCACCGCCCAGAAGGAGGATTGCCACGACAAAATTGAAGACATGCTCGCAAGCGTGCAAAGCCTTCGAAGATGACATGGAACCCTCCTTTCTGGAATCAGTGCTTATTCGTCGCGACTAGAGACTAGTCCTCGTCATTTGCGTGACGGCGACGGTTGATAACGATGATGGCAGCAGCTCCAACGCCACCAAGGATTGCGATGTAAGGAGCATTGTTCAGGAAGACACCGGTATCCGGAGTATCCTGGCCCTTGGTGTTTGTCCAAGCAGCAGCATCCGTATCTCCACCAGTGATAGAGCCATCAGGTGTTGCGGTCTGCTCCGAGGTATATCCGTCAGCAGAGTAATCATGCTCGGAAACTGTATAGGTAACACCGGCAGGGAGATCCTGGAGGTTCACCGTATCACCGCTCTTTGCATAAACAGTAACTTTAGTAGATTCTCCTGCGGTAAGAGAAACAGTTGCAGGGTTACCTGATCCATCAGATCCGCCGTCAATCGTATAGGTTCCATACGTAAGACCTGCAGGCGCAGTGAAAGTAACATCAAATGCAAAGTACTTGCTAAGGTCGCCGAGGTTGCCTTGAACCGTCTTGCTGACTGAAAGATCACCCGTCTTGAAAGCAAAGTCAATGCCATCGGTAGCGCTGAGCTTCTTGTTGGCATTGGTTACATCCTTGACATACGCAACCTGGGCTACAAGATTGCCATCCGTGCCATTTGTGACCTGAACCTCAACCTCAAGCGTATCGCCATTGTACGCAACGCCAGCATTGTGAGTGTTATGTCCGACAGTAACCGTGTAATAATACTTGCCGACGCTCGTATAAGTTTTCGGCACCGTAATTACAGCGGTCTTGCTCGTCGTGGAGGTCGTAGAGTTAAGTGCACCAGCATCAAAATTTACGTTGTCGATGGTAATCAGCGGCATATTTGCGGTCGTCACACCTGCGGCGGCATCCGTAACCTTCTCAGCCGCAGCTTCAAAAGTCAGCGTTTCAGCAAGAGAGCTGCCTTGACCGGTCAGATTATAGGTAACGCCAAAGCTGCCGTTAGTTGATGACGTCGTTGCCAGTGCGGGCACGGCACCGCCCAGCGCCATGGTTGCTGCGATTGCAACAGCAGTCATGCCCTTGTAGAACCTAGCGTACATTTGATCCCCTTCCGTTGAAAACAACGCTTCTTTGATACTTCTTGTATTCGAAGCACTTGCGTGCTTGATACCTACTTCTGGAACTAGAGGTTCCGCCTTCTTAGAAGACCAATCACTGTTCCCTGAACATCCTGGACTGATACAGCACCGAAATCCCTGCTATCCTCAGCCTGCGTTCTGTAGTCACCGAGAATGAAGACATAGCCTTTGGGTACTGCGTAAGGGTACTCAACTGCATCTCCCTTCTCGGTCACATAGAGCGCATCGCTCTCCGTCGTTCCATCCACAGACACCGTTCCATCATCAGAGATGTCAACGATGTCTCCTTCCTTAGCGACAACCCGTCCTACTCGTTCCTCGCCATCAAGCGTGTAGACAACTACGTCATCCTTCGTGTAGCCGCCTGCGAGCCTCCAAGCAAGAACAAGATCGCCGTCCTGCATCTTCGGATACATCTCATTGCCTGACACTCTGAAGACACAGAGAACGAAGCTGAAGACGACAAGCAACACCGCAGCTAGAATTGCCACATTGAGTACGAGATGAATCCAGCCTTCACGTGTTCTGGCCTTATCGCGTCGCCCCGCAATGATCTTTGCTGCAAGGCCTCCGGATTCGGTAAATCTAGCCATAGTGTCTCCCGGAGCCAAAACCGTTTCCCGCACTCTGACGTCGCTGTCGCTCAAGCAGTGCGTCATAGCGAGCACGTTCAGCCCTTAAGGCGGCATCGTATCGGCTGTTGAGCTCTGAGATCTTCTTCCAGACATCCTCTTCACTCACACCACCTATCCCAACCTTCTTGAACTTCACGGTCTTAAGCCAGTTGACGATTTCTTGCTCTTCAGCCGTCAGCGCGTCAGATACCACCTGGGAAGAAGCCTTGACCCTCAGGTTCCTGGTCTCTGCCTCTGCACCTTTGAGATGCTTGCTCTGATCACTGATATGTTTTGGCATCTACTCAGACCCGCCCTACCTGCTCTCATGAATGCGATTCTTGAAGAAGCCAAAAGCTGCAACTCCGATTGCAAGAAGGCCGGCCACATAGGGCGCAGAGCTTCCGAGATTCACGCCGACATCTGGAGTGACATCCTTTGTATTGGTGTAGGTAACCGATGCATTGGCAGTAAGGTTCGAGCCAGTAGCGGTACGCCCCGAAGTCGAACCAGCACCCGATATCGTGGTTGTGTATTTGGCAGTACCCGTCGAACCAGCATCAGGATCGTTCTCCGTGATGCGATAGGAATAGCCATAGGGAATGACAATGGAGATATGATCGCCATCGCTCAAGCTGAAGCTATAGGTACCGTTGCCCTCGTTCGTGAGGCCCATGGCAGATGCATCAGCGTATGCATTGCCGTAATCATCCGTAAGGCTAAGTGTAAATCCGAACTGCTGCGTCTTGTCGCCGAAATTCCCTGCGACGGACTTGGTGATGGTCAGCGTCGGGTTTGTGTGCTTTGTCCAGTGTCCTACAAAAATGAGGCCACCCTCAGGAATAGTCTCTGTAGACCCTTCTTTTACGGAGGTGCCGTTCAGTGTCCAGCCATCGAAGGTATAGTATCCTTCGCTGTTCCTGACAGTCTTCGGATCAGCAGCCAAAACCGTCACGGACTGGCCCTCGTAATAGCGATTGCTATCAGTCGGAGCCGTCACGCCGCTTGGCACATCGCCTGTGAACGTATATGAGACGCCGTAGTTATCTGCAATCTTGCAAGTTGTGCTTGCAGTGGTCGTAATCGTTGCTTCGGTATTGATGGTGCCCGTCACACCAGTCGTATCTTTGACACCGAGGGCATATCCATAGGTAATGGCTGCCTCTGCAGAAAGTGAGACAGATCCCGAAGCGCAGTCCTCAGCCGTGGCTGTATAAGGAAGCGTTCCCTGATAGGTGCCATCGTCCTGCCTTGTCAACGTAACATTGGTAATGGTCTGGCCATTCACCGTGACGCTGTTCAACTTCACGGATTCAGTCGTAAGTGTCTTGCCGTTGACCGATGTGGCAGGAGTAGCCGTCAGCGTGAAGGTCAGTTCATCGCCTGGCTTGACGTCTGAAGTCTTGTTGCTCGAAGCGGCAAGAGCGAACGTTGGCTGCTCGCCCTTTACTGTGAACTCCGCATTTACGTTGCTGGCATTGGATTGAGTGCGCGAGTATCCGAAGAAGCCTACGTAGCCAGCATCCCTAGCCTGTTTGACCAAATCGTTGATTCCCGGATAGTTTCTAAGGTTTCCGTAGTCAGTAGCTTTGACGGAATAGATGTCGCCATTGCCATTAGCACCCAGGCCAGTAAGAAGATAGTTGTCTGCTGGCTTAACAAAGAACACGAGATAGCCGTTATAAGAGGAAGGATCCCACCACCTATCAGCCGTTTTTGCAAATTCATCGATGGTAAAAGGCCCGGTTACCCCGGAAATTGTCGCCGAGGCTGCACCAGACGCGTCGTGATAGCTGACATACCCGACAGAAGCATTCTCCATTGTCGGAGTGACGGTAGCTGAATACGTCGTCGCCAGCGCCTGCGTCGGCATGAACATCAAGACCGCAAACGCAAGCATGGAAGCCAGCGCCACGAGCCCGTTCTTCATCCTGGCCAGAGCGTTTTGCTTTCCTGAAAGCATGTTCTTCATCTGCAGCCTCGATCGTCTTTCGGCGGAAGCGACTTTCGCCGCTATCGCAATACAGTTTCACGTTCTTAATGGTACGTAAGGGTTTTCTGAACCGTTTAGCCGCAGGTAGCCAGAATGTGGCTAGTTTTGTGTAAAAGGCCTGTATTACAGGTATCTTTTAGGAGATACCTGTGCTTGGCTGCTCGCAGGCACAAGCTCTGCGCGGCCCTCTATGTTGAGCTTCGCGTAGGCATTCGAGAGATGGTATTTCACCGTATGGGTCGTGACGCCCATGAAGGCAGCTATCTCGTCATTTGTCTTGCCAAGAGCAGCGAGCTGCACGAACGAGGATTCCTGAGGCTTCAAGAGCGGGCTTGAAGGAAGCTCTCCGATACGTGGGTTTGCATCCCTTGCAAGACAGCTTGCTGTCTGTGCCCTGCTCTGCAGCTCCTTCAGTATCCGGCCATATCTCTTCCTGAGACAGGCATCGGGAAGGCCCATGAGGCCACGGTACATGCCAGCAATGGGCTGCAGGAGATTGTCCTTCCGAAGCACTTCGAAGGACTCCATGAACTCATTCTTGGCAGCTTCATCATCGCCGAGCATGACAAGATCGATCGCGATGACAAGCTGGGCTATTGCTACAAGGAGCGGATAGTGAATCCTGCTGGTCGAGATGATGCCTTTGAGAAGGCCGCTGGAATAGGCATATCTTCCATCGTTCAGAGCGCCTGTTGCAGCAGCGATGCAGCCAAGCATGCGGAGAGGCGACGTGAGGCTCCTGGCTGAGAGATAGTCGAACTTGCCCTGGCGTTCCTTCAGGCAGCCTAGCGCTCCAGCACAGAGATCTCCTACCAGAAGGAGGGTATAGAGCTCTTCTATATCAGCCTCGTCAGCACTCGCAGAGCGCTTGTCCCCCGTCATTGCCTCAAGCCTTGCTCTGGCATGGATGCCCGTCTCCATGCATTTCCTGAGCCAAAATGCAGCGCCACTGGCATCTCCTGCAGCTTCGAGCGCAAATCCGCAATAGGCAGCTGCTGTCGCCCGGACAGCCGCATCGTCTTTCGCAGCGAGGCCCAACGCTTCTTCCTGACAGCGGAGGCAGTCTCCCCGGTAATACCTGAGCTCCATCGAGGCAACATCGCGGGCGAGGGCATCATCCAGGGCATCGACTGCCGCATCGATGCTGCCCGGTTCATACTCCAGGCATATCAGAGGAAAGAGTCTGTCTCCTTCCACAGCCGATGCCTCCTGTCCTGCTCTGCAGATGCCTTCAAGCTGCAGCCATCGCAGCATAGAGTTCCGATAGATACGCTGTCTGCCTTAGAGAGGTAATGCAGAGCTCTCAGCAATCTGTTGCGCAACAATTGCAGAAGGCTCTAATCCATACTTCAGACACAATTACAGGCTTTTGCGTATCTCTAATTTTATTTTACTGAAAGACTCGTGCTTCATTTTCTTTCTTCATAATCAATAGCATTCCCTGAAAAGTACGCTCCGTCTTCCTCAGCGGCCCATCTGCCGGATGAACGGCATGCCATTGCCGTCATCGCCATACGGCGGGTTGGCTGCGACGAGCAGCAGCTGCCACAATCTGGCAGGTCCCCTCATGCCAGATGGGCCCCGACAGGAGTAAGGCCTCTGCATTCGCAGTGTGTGAAAGCAAAAGCATCCCTCTGCCAGTCTCTGAGCATCCTTATGAGACAGCCCTATGTCCTCTGACAGTGGCCACAGCAGGATGAATCACCCTCATTTTCTGGAACTCTTCTGAGCACGTGTTCGGAATGCCTCTCTATAGGGCACAATTATTTATTGCGAAATTTCAAGCTCTGCACCGATCCAGGCACCAGGAGGATGTATGGCAGATATCCAGATACCCGAGGAATTCAGGGACGATCCTGTCTTCAAAGAAGAGCAGGAGCATCTCTCGGAGACCTACCAGAAGCTCATAGAGCTCAGAGACGAGCTCACCCACAGGCTCGAAGTCACCCACAAGGCAGCAGCGCAGGATCTGCGCGACATGTCCGAAGAGGTAACGCAGGACTTCGGCGGCGAAGACGAGGCAATGGAAACCCTTGCCGCCATCGAGACCCTGAACTCCGTTATCGATGCCTACAACCAGGCTCATGACTTCGACGTAGAGAAGCTGAGGCGCGTTCTCGTTCTTCTGAACCAGCCCTACTTCGCGAAGGTCTCGCTGCGCATGAGGCCCAACAGGCCGCCGCGCGACATCTACATCGGCGTCTCTGGCGTCATGGACAGGGATTCCCATCCTGTCGTGATCGACTGGCGAAGCCCGGTCGCCGAGACCTACTACAACCAGGAGATGGGCAAGACCTCCTATGAGGTGAACGGCAAGAAGCGCGAGGTGGAGCTGCTTCTGAGAAGGCAGTTCGACCTGCAGGGCGAGCGCCTCAGGATGTATTTCGATACGACGGTCGCTATCCAGGATTCGCTTCTGCTCAATGCCCTGAAGCAGCACCACTCGGAGAAGCTCCAGGCCATCACCGCCACGATCCAGAAGGAGCAGAATGCCGTCGTCCGCCATGAGGACATACCGGTCCTTCTCGTGAACGGCATTGCCGGCTCCGGCAAGACCTCCGTCATGCTCCAGCGCATCGCCTATCTCTTCTATCAGCAGAGGGAGACCTTGAATCCCCACCAGGTCTATCTCTTCACGCCGAACGCCGTCTTCCAGCGCTACATCGATACAGTGCTCCCCTCCTTGGGAGAGTCCAATCCCCAGACCTTCACCTGGCGCGGCTTCCTTGTGCACGAAGGCATCCAGGACCGTGCAGACGGCACAAAGACCGATCCCGAAGAGCTTCTCAGGATGGAGAAGGCAATAGAAGGACTCGAGCTCGAAGAGGACGATATCCGTGGCGTCGGTATCGGCGACACCCAGCTCATCAAGGCATCGCAGGTGAAGAATGCCTTTGCCAAATTCCCGAGAACCCCTCTGGGACCACGCCTTGTGGCGCTCGTGAAGGATGTGCTCCATGAGAGGCTGAACCAGAGGCTTGCCGCCCTTGCGAAGGACGACGATGTCCACGAAGAGATGCTGGGCATAGACCTCGACGAGCAGGTGCAGATCTTCGGCGAGCCCATCAATCCCCTCGACGAGGAGGATACGGTCCGTCTTGCCAAGAAGTACGTGGAGGCACGCTACGCAGGCGCCCATGACACGATTGAAGCTGCAGGCTGGCTCAGGATTGACCGCATCGGCCAGAGGCTTGTAGGACACCAGCTCAATGCCGTGGAGTACCTGTATCTCCGCTCCCTCATCACCGGTGCCGGCGACCGCCAGGCCCGCTATGTGATGGTCGATGAGGTCCAGGACTATACCGCAGCACAGCTCATGGTGATGGCACGCTACTTCTCCGGCGCCCACTTCATGCTCCTGGGCGACGAGCATCAGGCCATCCGGGAAGGCACTGCCACCTTCCAGAACATGAAGGATGTCTTCGTCCATGCAGGCTTCGGCGAGGAAGGCAAGGATATCCAGGAGCTCAGGCTCCTCACCTCCTACCGCTCCACCCCTGAGATCACCTCCCTCTTCATGGGGCTCTATGAGAAGGACGAGAACATCCACGCCACCTCGGTCCAGCGCGAAGGCACGAAGGCGCAGATCTTTGAGGCAAAGGATACCGAGAGCTATCTTGCCAAGCTCAAGGAGCTTGTGGATGAAGCGCACGATGCAGATGGCCTCACGGCCCTTGTCTGCGATACGTCAGCTCGTGCCAACTGGCTCGGAAAGCAGCTCGGGAAATCGGTCCGTGTCATGGAGCCAGATGATATCCTGCCTTTGAAGGGCGTTGTCGTCCTCGACCTCTCCCTTGCCAAGGGACTGGAATTCGATGCGGTCATCATCCCCGATGCGCAGGCAGATGTCTATCCGGCAACGCCGCTTGCAAGGCGCCGCCTCTATACCGCCATCTCCCGTGCCATGCACAAGGTCACTATCGTCAGCCAGGGAACCATCTCCGAGCTTCTTGCTCCGTATGCTCCCCAGATACAGGAGGTCTGATCCATGGGAATCCGCTATGAACAGGTCCGCTATCTTGCCTCGTATGGCACGGTCGAGCAGCTGCCGCAGTCGAAGGCCCCAGAGGTCTCCTTCGTCGGCCGCTCCAATGTAGGCAAGTCTTCCCTGATCAACAAACTCTTCAACAGGAAGTCCCTTGCCAAGGTCTCAGGAAAGCCAGGAAAGACCGCCAACATCAACTTCTTCGAAGCTGATGGCATCCACTTCGTAGACCTTCCTGGCTATGGCTTCGCACAGCGCTCCCAAGCTGAGAAGCAGCGCTGGGCCGACCTCATCGATGCCTACTTCACAAGCGAGCGCTCACACAATCTCGTGATAGCCCTTGTGGACATCAGGCTCGATGCCCAGGCACTTGACCTCCAGATGATCGACTACTTGAAGGGAGCAGGCCTTCCCTTCATCATTGCCCTTACCAAGGCAGACAAGCTCTCCCGCCAGAAGCAGCAGGCACAGCTGAGGAAGCTTGCTGCTGCCTTCGGCGTCGACGAGATGGCCTGTGTCATCACCTCGGCACAGACCGGTCTGGGCATCGATACCCTGAAGCGTTTCATCGAGCAGTCCTGCTAACCGTATAGCAAGGCCCTATACGAAGAGGCTCTTCCGGATATCCGGAAGAGCCTCTCTTCTTGCCTATGTACCGAGAAACTACTTCTCGTTCCTGCGCCGAGCAAACTTCATGCAGACCGCGATGCCGACAAAAGCGATTCCCAGCGCAGAGAGTGCCTGGATCATCGTGACAGAGTTCGTATCGGACGTATCCGGGTTCTTCTCTGCCTTCTGCTCCGCAGGCTTCTGCTCCGGTTTCGGCTCAGGCACTGCAGGTGACGTGTACACGTTGTCAAACGTGCAGAGCTCGGCCCCGCCGACCTTCTTGCCAGACTCATCGAGCTCGTAGATGAATACCTTGGGTGTCAGCTTCTCCGTGTTGTCATTCCAGAACTGCACGGTCACCTGGTAGGTGCGCGTATCGTACTGCCAGTTCTCGGCAGTGCCTGCCGTCTGGGTCACCTTGTAGGAGTACTCGACTGGCTCATCTGCCGTGACAGCGAATGAAGCTTTGGCAGCTGCATCGAAGGTGAGCGCATCAGCAGCGAGAGCCTTGGCGCTTGCCTCGTTCTGAGGCATAGCCGTAACCGTGAAACCGGGAACAGACTCAGCCGTATCGCCTGAGAGCGTGATCTCTACCGGGATGGAGGCTTCTGCCTTCTCATACGCATACGCGGGAGCTGCGGTTCCGGCAATGACGGCGCAGATGAGACCCAGAGCTGCCACGAACAAGGCGAGTCCGCGTGCACCGCTTCTGCGGAACGATCCAACTTTGCTCTGCCTGATCATATCCTTGTGTCCTTCTCTGTTGTAGCCGTGAACTGGGGGTTCCGGCATCCTGTATGCCTCATGCCTGCCCAGCGAGCAGGCACAGAATCGCTAGTCTCCTGCATTGTCCTGTGCATAGCGCGCAACCACCTTGCAGAGCACGATGGTCCTCGCATCCGTCGCATCGGAAGAGCAGGTCGAAAGCGAGATGATCTGATCTTCCGAAGAGAGGCTGCCTTCGCGGTAGTGCACAGCCGAGCTCTCCGCCTTCTGCACGACCTCTGCCACCTGTCCGTCTTCTGCAGGCGTCCCGAAGATGACCTGGTCGTAAGCATTGTCTGTGAGCACCGCGTCCACTTCGAGCTCGAGCGTTTCCTGCGGCAGGTACAGCTTGGCTGTCTTGTTCGCATCGAAGAAGCTCTGATCCAGGAAGAGGTCGAGGTCGCCGAACATCTTGTGAGCCACCATATGGTGTCCCATGATGACTTCATAGGGCTCGGTGAAGTTACGGTCACAGGCGCTGTCCAGGAAAAGAGATCCTGACGCAGAGCTTGCACCCGTCGCATCCTTGTCCAGATACTCGAAGTCATCGGCACCCTGGACGACGGGATAATCGATGCCTGTGTTGTCAACGGTAAGCCAGGCACAAACATCCGGGTTCATCGCAAGAAGCTCTCCGAACCCATATCCTCCAGGTCGGTACTGCGTGAGGTCTGACCCTTCCACAACCTGATAGGAATCATAGAGGGAATACCCTGCAAGTCCTCCGATCAGAAGAAGGACGATTGCCATGACCCACGTAGCAGCATGGTCAAAGATGCGGGCAGCACGGGCACCAGCTGTCTGGTGCCCGTACCTTCCATAGGTTCCGAAGGTGTCTGCTGCCGCACTCATCGCTCTTTAGAAGTCCTCGCCAGCGTGACGACGACGGGAGATAACGAGGGCTGCACCACCTGCAACTGCAACCGTGGCGACCACTGCGAACGGCAGGGTGTTCATCGTGATGCCGGTCACAGGGGGAAGGAAGCCCTTGTTGTTCACGAAAGCGACGTTGTCGTTCTCGTGATCCTGGCTAATAGTGCCGGAGCCCGTCGTGGTCTTCTGAGTCGTCGTGCCCTCAGCGGTAACATCGGTGGAGTCATAGCCCTTGGCGTCGGTCTCGGTCACGGTATAAGTAGCATCCTTCGGGAGATTCTTGATCACGAAGGTCTCGCCGTTCTTCAGAGTAAAGGGATCGCCACTCTTATATGTGCCATTAGTGGTCTTGCCAGAAGCGTCAGTCTTCGTGTACTCATAGGAGCCAGTCAGATCATCATTGCCCTTTTTGAGCTCGGCCTTGAAGGAGAACTCGTCGTCGGTGTTGGCGGCGATGCCCTTGACAGTCTTGCTGACGGTCAGGTTGCCGTTGGGGTCGGTGTTGTTGAAGATAGCGCCGTTAGGCTCCTTAGTACCATCAGCGTCATACGCCTTCACGGCAGCAATCTGGGTGTCAGAAGTAGGTGCACCATTAGGATCATCATTGACCGTAGCCCAGGTGACCCAGACCTTCACCGTGTAGGAAGTATTGGTGTCGTAAACGATGTTCTGGTTGATGCCTTTCTGCTCGGTCAGCGTGAAGGAGTAGATACCGGGCTTGCTGAAGTCGATGCCGTCGAAGAGCTGCGCGTAGTTCTTCGTTGCGGTCTTGGTGCCATCACCAGAGAATGCGTCCTTCGTGAGGGACACAGTCTTGTTGTTTTTCCCGTCAAGGCCAGTCGGGTCAGCAGTGGGGTTGGAACCAACAGGATCTGGATTGCCGTTGTAGTGAAGCGTGAAGTTGAAGGTCTCGTCCGTGAACTGTGCGTCAGAAGGCACAACCCAGGTCTTGGTCAGGCCGGTGTCCGTAGAGGACACGGGGGTTGCCAGTGCGGTGGCTGGCACGAATGCCATGGTCCCTGCAAGCACTGCAGCGGTTGCGATGCTCCCGAACTTCTTGGTGCTGAACTTCATGATGAATCCCTTCCTCTAAGGATTTACCTATATCTCACGGAGCCTTAGGAGCGCTATGAGCTTTCCTCTGACCTCGTTAAGACCAACCGGGCCAAGCTCTCTCGAGTCTTGGGTAGAGCTTCTGTCGTCGTTGAGGATGAAGTATTGCCCATCCCCTAGGACAACCGGGTATTCGAAGGAACCCGATCCTTTCTCCGTGGTTCCCTGCGTGACCGAAGCCTGCAGGTTGCCGTTGACGAGAAGGTCTCCGTCATCGTCAATCTCGACCGAATCTCCTGGCTGTGCAACCACACGTCCGAGCTGAAGCACTCCGCTGTGTTCGTAGACAACCAGATCGTTCGTCTCAAGCGAGTCGAAGATCCTCGTCGTCAGTGCCAGGTCCCCATCTCCTGCCGTCGGCCGCATTGCATTGCCTGCAACCCGGAAGAACCCGAAGACCGTAGAGAAGACCAGATACAGAGCTCCAACGAATATCAGGAGCTTGAGCAAGGTACCCGCTACCGACCTCTGGGTCTCGAAGCGTCTTCTTCGCTTCTCGATTGCCTCGTGAGTCGGAGCTTGGAGAATATCTGCATGGAACCCTTCTAGCCACGAATCCGTTGTGGATTTCTGACTACGAGAGGTCTCGTTTCGTCGGAGGGGGATGACGTCAGGTGCTGCTGTCTGGCTTCTTTGAGCAGAGCCTCGTAGCGGACTTCCTGTTCGCGGTAGAGCTGCCGGTACATCTCGTCCAGCCTCTCTATTACGTGCCATACCTCCCGCTCGTCCACTCCCATGAGGCTGTGCCGCCATGTGAGCTGGTCGAGCTTCTGCGCTATGAGCTCCAGGGATAGCTCCTGCGGATCTTGGGGCTCTTGTGCCATCTGTCCCTGGCGCCCAGTGCTCTGCCGTCTACCTCTCCTTTCGCTCGCCATGGTTCTTCCTTATGGCAGCTGCTGCGAGCGTTGCTGCACCTGCTGCAGCCACACCGAGAAGCACGCCCTGGGATGTAGTGGAGATATCAAGACCAGTGTCCGGAGCGATATCGGTCCGGTTCGTGTAGACAACTTCCGTGGTCCCGCCATCTGCAACAGTCGCACGGACTGTCTTGGCCTGATCCTTGTCAAAGGTCGTAGTATCGTTGCCAACCTTGGCCACAGTCGTCATCTTCGCATTTGGAGTATCCGAAGCACGCTCAGTGATAACGATGGCCTTGCCTGCAGGAACATTGTTCAGCTCGATGGTCTCACCGTTGGTGAGATCGACAGTCGCCTTGCCATCGCTATCGAACGAGATGGTTTTGTTTCCACTCGTGAACTCTTTGTTCTTGAGCTCGGGGCAGCTCAGATCGAACTTAAACGTGTCGGAAGTGTTTGCAGCATTGCCCTTGATCTTCTTCGTAAGAGTCAGCTTACCGGACTGGAAAGTATTCTCGATGTTCTGGTCGCTGTACTCAGTGAAGAGGTTCTTGAAGGTGACACCGGCGGCCTTAGTGGTCTCTGTCCAACCACTGATTGGCTCCTCATCGATGGTGTAGGAATGACCATCAGGACCAGTGGCAACATCAACCGTGGTCGCCCAGTTGCCAGCGGCATCCGGCTGCACAGTCACTGTCTTATAGTCATGACCGTCCTGCTTAATCTTAAGCGTGATGGAGCTCGGCTTGTCGCCTTCGCCAACCCAGGTCTTCGTGATGACAAGCTTAGATGTCGGAACATCTACCTGACGCGATGGAATAGCAACAGGGTCCTGGACGGTCGGGTCACCAGCTTTACCGTCCTTCGTAATCACAGTGCTATAGGCAAGCTGCGCCATTTTATTGGTATCAACAGTTGTAACTGGATTCTCGTCACCCGCCGGAGCAGCAGCATTGTATGCTTCCTGCTTAAGCTTGACTTCGAAGCTTACGGAATAGGTCACGTTTGGATCAAGCGTGCGGTTGCCGAGATCCCATACAACACTGTCATTCTCGACATAGGCAGCAGGTGCATCGCTCCAAGTCTCGCCACCCTTCGTATAGGTAAATGTCGGCTCGTTAGAATCCGTGGGGAGAACATATTCCACAAAATCAGAATTGGGGTCAGTGATCTTGACGTTGGTATACGAAATGCTCGACTGGATAGTCGTGACAATTTTGTTGAACGCATTGTTGAGAGCGGTACTATCCGAACCGTCTATTGCAGCTCCGTCCGGCGAAGCATTTGTGCGGCCAGCAAAGCTGTTCATGCTAGATTTGGCATCAGAGCCGGTATAGATTGCATAGAAGCCATAGACATTGTCTGGCCTCGCATTTGCCGTATTGACAGCATCAGTGACAAAATCATCGAGGTAGCTCAAGTTTTTCTGGCTCTCGGTGCCATCACCATAGCGATAACCATTGTACATGCCATACGTCGGCTTGCCATCAGACAGGAAGACGATATAAGTAGGAGTAGACTTCTCTGCCGGATCCGCAGCCTTTTCATTCGCCTTTGCGAGAGCATCTGCCCAGTTCGTGCCACCATCAGCAACGGTTCCATTCACAAGGCTCTTGAAGTCATCAGCCTTTCCTGCACCATAATATGCGCTTACATCATTGCCATTATCTGAGAATGTCTCGAGGGCAATCTTCACGGTGCTATCGGTCGAAGAGATGAGTTGGTCGGCAAGATTAGAAAGTGCCTGCTTGGCAACAGCAAGCCTCGTGCCAGCAGCACGCTTATAGCGCTGTCCGGTATACCATCTTCCATAGCCGTTGTTGTAGTAGTAATAGCCATCATTGTCATCAGATTGGTACAGCTTTACATACTGGCCCCGCACCAAACCGTACCTGCCGCCCTTGTCCCAGCTGTCTTCCTTCTCATATTTGACAGCACTCTGATCGACGATCTCATCCATCGATCCTGAGGTATCGAGGACAACGATGACATTCGCACTGGTCTTAGACTGGCTTGCGTCAGTCTTGCCCGTAACGCTGAGCGTAATCTTGATCTTGCCTGTTGCAGGATCGAGCTCGGCAGTTTTCGCGTGGTCAGGCGCAGGCAGCGAGAGCGTGCTGTCTGCATATGCAGGCACAGGCACGGCGAAGAGCCCCACTGCCGCAATGATCGCGACAGCAGCCACAAGTGCCTTCTGAACGAGATGCAATGCTGGATGTGTCCATTCAAGCGTCTTCTTCATGAGCAGCCTCATATGCTTTCGTTATTGCCTGCGTGTAGGACGAACTGTGTCTTTTTTTAACAGCAAACTTTTTCCTTAAAGCCACTTTGGTCTGAATGACGCCCAAACAGGATTGAAAGAAAATGAATCAATCAGCACTTTCAGATAAGCTTGATGCTGTTCTTATATTCCTCATGTTGCGGATAAGAGGCAGCTTGCTCAGGTCCGATCCGACATCCATCTCGCGGGAGTTCATCCTCCAGCTGATGGCCTGCCACGTGAAGGAATGCATCCCCTTTCTTGCAGAGGACTGCACCTTTGCCGGGCCTTTTGCTGCAGCGCCAGGATCTGGCAAATCTGCAATCGTCGACTTCTGCGTCAAGGCGCAGCCCCTGCTTGCACAGCTTGAATATGCCATAGATTCCAACTCCAGCATCTACCGCGATACGCATACCTGTGTCACGCTCGTCTGCGCTCGGGTGCTGCGTCAGGACAAGCCTGATATCAATGGGCGCGCAACGCTTATCTGGCGGCTCACTGCCCAAGGCCCGAAGCTTGTGCATCTGCACATCTCGGCACCTGTGCTCGAGCACACATCCGAGGGCATCCGGGAATTCTTCGTGAAAGACTCCAGGAATATGCAGCCGGTCTCCCTTCTGCCGGAAGAGAGACCGCTCATCCTGAAAGATTCTGATAGCGTGACCCATGTCGTAGTGCCACGTTCCGTGCTCTATCTCGAAGCGCAGCACCAGTATGTCTGTGTCTGCCAGAAGACAGAGCGTTTCAGAATCCGCGATTCGCTTACCAACCTGCTCAGCCGTTTCCCTGGCTATTTCGTGCGGGTGCACAGAAGCTACGCCGTAAATGTCCTGTATGTCTCGAAGGTATCCCGTGAGGAGATACAGCTCGGCGATTTCGAGAAGGTCCCGATTCCCCTGAAGCAGTCTGCCCAAATACGCGAGAAGGTGCTTTCTGTCCTGAATGACACACTCGCCGCTGCGCATGCGGAATCACAGGACGCGACAAGCACACTGCCTCAGGGAGCACCCCCCGAACATACTTCCGCCTCAGAAGATGTCTCTGGGTGAAGCAGACGATGACCTGGACCCCGTATTCCGCACAACCGATTCGGAATCGCGAAACAGTTCGATTCCGCCCGGCAGCAGGCCACGGGCGGAACGGGGCTCCATATATGATCGATGGCAGGTTCACGAAGGAAGAGAGCCTATCCCATCCCGCTGGATGCGGTGGACGAGGTCAGGACGGGATCGTCCGTCTGCTCGGAGTGGTTCAGGGAAGAATGCATGAGACGCTGCCATGAAGGCAGAAAGCCGCGGAGAGGCAGAGGGCCATCAGGGCGCGCGGGAAGGCCGAGATGGCAGAGAGGCCCGTTTTGGACACATATGGCCAGCTCAGGGGCCTGGCCTTCCCGACGGCATCCGAACAGGCCCAGGGAGCTCGGGATTCGGCAGTCCATGTCCAGGCGGGCACTGCTGCCGGGACAATGCATGCATCGGGAGCTTCTGGGGACGGATGGAGGAGCAGATGGGAGACGCGGCGCATCTCCCTCCGAGGGGGCCATGGCGCCTGCAGGCAGGCACGCCGGCTGCTGCAGCGATCGCAGGAGGCAGGAGCGTCTGGGATGGCTGACCCCCATGGAGCATGCAGGAAGGTTCACTGCCTAGCAGTGTGCGGAGATTGGTGTCCACCTCAACAGCAAGATTCTGCTTTCTGCGCCTAGCGGCCGAAAAGCTCGAGCTCCTCAGCAGCTACAAGCTCCCGGTCTCCCTGTGCATGGGAGGCAACGATGAGCGTGCGGCCTTCCAGATGCCTCAGGATGAAGGCAGCAGCCTCCTTATGTGTTCTTTCGTCGAGCGAGGCGAAGGGCTCATCGAGAAGCACAAGCCCTGATGCATGGGCAAGGGCGCGGACAAGCTCGACGCGCCGTCTCTGGCCTCCCGAAAGCTCGCTCACGGCCCTGCCCAGACAATCCTCGGGCAGAAGCTCCCGAAGAAGCGCTTCCACCTCATCGCATACGAGCACAGAAGTGAGCTCCACATTCTCTTCGGGTGTATAGGCCTCTACAAGCCGTGCCTCCTGGCACATGAGCGATATGTCGTGTGGGCGCTCTATCGAGCCTGAGAGCGGCTCTGAGAGCCCCGATACACAGCTGATGAAGGTTGTCTTGCCGGCACCTGAGGCATCCGTCAGGATCCATCTTGTGCCTGCCGGAAGCGTGAAGGCCAGATGTTGTGTCAGAACCGTCGGAGATGCCCCATCTGCCGCAGGATATCCCAATGTGAGATCGCGAACAGACACTGTGGCTGAAGCATCTGAAGATTCTGCCTTGTGCCGTCCTCTGAGTGCTAGACGAAGTGCTCCCTTGCCGCTTGCCTTGAGCAGCGCCAGGAAGACCCTCTCGCAGGCCCAGGAGGCAAGCACGATCGCTATGGTCCAGGCAAAGAGGTCTGCTGTCTCGAGCAGGAGCTTCGACTGATAGACGGCTTCGCCGATCGTGCCCCGGGGAGTGCCTATGACCTCAGCTGCCACGCCTGCCTTCCATGCCATCCCGCACACATTCCTCGCGGTCCCCAGAAGGAAGGGCAGAAGCTGCTGCCAGGTATCAGCGAAAAATATCCTCATGCCCGATGTCTGCATTGCATGCAGGAGCTCGCGGAGCTTGGGGTCCTGGGCATCGAGCCCTTCAAGCATGCTGAAATAGACCGCAGGGAATACCGCCAGAAACACTGCGAGTCCTGAGACCTTCTTCGAGCCTACCCAGAGGAGCAAAAGGACGATGATGCAGACAAGGGGAATCGATTTCAGGGCATCGAAGAAGGGTGCCAGAAGCTCGCGCATGAGCCTATACCTGTGGGAGAGGAAGCCCAGCACGAGCGCCACAGCAAAGCCTGCAAGGAATCCTGCCAGGATATGCGCAAACGAGAGCGCAAGCGCTTCCCAGAAGGCAGGATCGGGCACAAAGCTCACCAGGCGCAGCACCGTATCGATGGGTCCTGCAAAGAGGATCGGACTCCCCACAAGAAGGCTCGCCGCCTCCCAGACCAAAATCCAGAAGGCAGCGACGGCAATGCGCGAGGTCCAGCTTGAATGCTTCTTCTCAGGCACAGAGCTAGGCATTGTAGTAGAAGTCGTCCTCAGGAAGAGCTCCGCCCACAGAGCTTGCGTCTGCGTCGTAGAGCACCTGGAGGTAGCCTGTCAGGCCGTCTCTCATCTCGTCTCCGGTCATGCATACGATGTTGCACTGCGGTATTGCCTTCTCGGCAATAGGCTCCTTCGCGACGATGCCGGCCTGGACAACAAGCGCTGCCGTTCCTGCCACGTCGTCTGAGCTCTTCTGGACAGACGCGGCATGGCGGGAGAGGAAGTCGGCGACTGCCTGAGGATGCTCTTCTGCAAACTCGGAGCGCACGATTGTGGCGCCCATGACATAGAGGGAGCCGGTATCTCCTGCGTACTTCTCCCACACATCCGTAAGATCGATCGGGGCTGCCAGCGCAGAGTTCTGGGCAAGCGTCGCCGTCGTGAAGGGCTGCGGAAGCACGCCCACAGCCGAAGGATCCGAGGCAAGCACCGATGCCACCTCGGTGTGCTCGCTCTGCCACTCCATCGTGACGGAGTCCGCGATGCCTGCCTGCTCGAGGAGGTAGTTCATCACATACTCAGGAGAGGAGCCCTTGCCGGAGATGTAGATGGTCTTGCCAGCAAGGTCTTCGAACTGCTGAATGGAGGAGTCGCCCGTGACGACAGAGAGGACGCCCAGGGTATTAAGGTCGATGACCTGGACCTCGCCCTTCGTCTTTGCATAGAGAACGGCAGCTGCATTGGAAGGCACGAGCGCGATATCGGCTGTGCCCTGGATCACGAGCGGCAGCACCTCGTCAGGAGCAGAGGACATCTGGTAGGCATAGGTGATGCCAGAGCCTTCCTCAGCCTCCCCTGCCTGGGAGAGATTTCCTCCGTCAGCAGGAATGCCTGCCGTATCGTTCATCATGTTCACAAGGCCGATGGTCGTGGGGCCCTTGAGAGATGCGACACGGACGACAACGTCGTCTGTCTTCTCTTCGGTCTGCGCGGTGGAAGATGCGGTCTGGGAAGAATTTCCGCAGGCTCCGAGGAATCCGGTAAGTCCAAGACCAGCCAGTGCCGCAAGAGCCTCGCGGCGTGTCACGTTACGCATATTCACATGCCTTCCTGTCATGCAGCACCGCTCGTGCTGCCTTCCAAATCGGGTACATATGAGTATAACGCCGCATGGAAGACTCAGTCCAAGCGGACATGAAGCCCGACTGAAAGAAGGCACCCTTTGAAGACCCGTGTCGCCGTTATCGGCATCATCGTGGAAGACCCCAACTCTGTCAGTGCCCTGAACGACCTTCTGCATGAATATGCACCCTGCATCATTGGCCGCATGGGCATCCCCTACCGTGCCCATCATCTGAACGTTATCAGCGTCGCCGTGGATGCGACGGATGACACGATCTCTGCCCTGGCAGGACGCATCGGGTCGCTTCCCGGCATCTCTGCGAAAGCCGCCTATTCGAATGCCTATACCGACGAAGAGGAGTAGCCATGGGAGCACATGAGATATCAGGAGACGAGCTTGATGCCTATCTTGCCTGCCCCGACTGCCCGGTCTGCGGCTCTGACGACGTGACCTGCACGCAGAGCTACCCAGATGGCCTGGGCAACATTATCAATGTCTATCTCTGCAACAAGTGCGGACACGTCTGGAGCGAAGCCACGCCGGCATAGAAGCGCACGCAAAGACAAGCAGCGCCCCATCCAGCACAGGCTGGTTGGGGCGCTTTCATGTCGCGGGCAAATAGCAGCTTCACAAAAGAAGGACCGGAGCCTTTCGGTTCCGGTCCTTCGAGCTTACATCAGGCTCTGGAGTGCGTATGCCTTATGCGTCGGCGTACATATCCTTGAGCTTGAGTAGGTGCGCGTAGCGCTCCATAGCAGCTTCCTCGTTCTCAGCGAAGAGCTCCTTTGCGCGCTCCGGGAAGGAGCGGGTCAGGGAAGCGTAGCGCGCCTCGTTCATCAGGAAGTCCTGATAGCCACCCTTCGGCTCCTTGGAGTCGAGCGTGAACTTCTTGCCTTCCGGAGCAGCGGGGTTGAAGCGGAAGAGGTTCCAGTAGCCGCAGTCCACGGCACGCTTCATCTCTTCCTGGCAGTGCATCATGCCGCCCTTCTTGATGGAGTGCATCTCGCAGGGGCTGTAGCCGATAACCAGCGACGGTCCGTCATAGGCCTCAGCCTCAGCAATGGCCTTGAGGGTCTGAGCCATATTGGCGCCCATGGCAACCTGTGCCACGTAGACGTAGCCGTAGCTCATCTCAATCTCGGCAAGGGACTTCTTCTTCGTGGTCTTGCCGGCAGCAGCGAACTGCGCGACCTGGCCGAGGTTGGAAGCCTTGGATGCCTGGCCACCCGTGTTGGAGTAGACCTCGGTATCGAAGACGAAGACATTGACATTGCGGCCAGAGGCGAGGACATGGTCGAGTCCGCCGAAGCCGATATCGTATGCCCAGCCGTCGCCGCCGAAGATCCAGAAGGACTTCTTGGACAGGAAGGACTTGTCCGCGAGGATCTCCTTTGCAGCATCGGAGCCGTTGTCCTCGAGCTGTGCGATGTAGGCGTCAGCAGCAGCACGGGACTTCAGGGAATCATTGCGGTTCTCGAGCCATGCGGTTGCAGCGTCCTTGAAGGAGTCAGAGAGGCCCTCGGTCTCGAGCAGCTTCTCAGTTGCTGCGACCAGACGGTTCTGCTCTGCCTCATAGCCGACCTCGAGGCCCATGCCGTGCTCAGCATTGTCCTCGAAGAGCGAGTTGTTCCAAGCCGGACCATGGCCGCAAGCGTTGACCGTGTACGGCGAGGTTGCTGCCGGGTTGCCCCAGATCGAGGAGCAGCCGGTGGCGTTGGAGATGAACATGCGGTCGCCGAAGAGCTGGGTGACAAGACGTGCATAGGACGTCTCGGCGCAGCCGGCGCAGGAGCCGGAGAACTCGAGCAGCGGCTTGTGGTACTGAGATGCCTTCGGGGTCTTGTCATTGGCAAGCTCGGACTTCTCGGTGACCTTGTTGACGGCGTAATCCCAGACCTCTGCCTGAGCAGCTTCCTCCTCCTGAGGAACCATGGTGAGGGCGCCGCCCTCCTTGACGTCCGACTTCGGGCAGACGTACAGGCAGTTGTAGCAGCCCATGCAGTCGAGCGGGGAGACAGCGATCGTGAACTTGTAGCCGGTGCCCTTCGGGACCTTGAGGTCGGTCATCTGCATCTGGGCAGGTGCAGCAGCAGCCTCCTCAGCGTTCATGACAACCGGACGGATGGTTGCGTGCGGGCAGACGAAGGCGCAGCTGTTGCACTGGATGCACTTCGAGGAATCCCAGCGAGGAACCATGACTGCGGTGCCGCGCTTCTCGTAGGCAGAAGCGCCCAGCTCCCACTGGCCATCCGGGTTCTGCTTGAAGGCAGAGACCGGCAGGGAGTCGCCGTCCATCAGGTTGATCGGGGTGAGAAGGTCCTTGACCTGCTTGACGATAGCCTCGCGGCCCTCGAGCGTCAGGGTCTTCGGTGCATCCTGAGCATCTGCCCAGTCAGCAGGCACCTCGAACTTGTGGAATGCGGTTGCGCCGGCGTCGATTGCCTTCCAGTTGGCCTCGACGATTGCCTGGCCCTTCTTGGCATAGGACTTCTCAGCAGCATCCTTCATGTACTGGAGAGCATCCTCAGCAGGCAGGACCTTGGCGAGAGCGAAGAACGCGGACTGAAGGACCGTGTTCGTGCGCTTGCCCATGCCGACCTTGGCAGCAAGGTCGATAGCGTCAATCAGGTAGACGGAGATGTTGTTCTTCGCGATGTAGCGCTTTGCCTCGGCAGGAAGCTTCTCGGCGAACTCTTCGTCAGACCACTGGCAGTTCACGAGGAAGGTGCCGCCCGGCTTGACATCGCGGACCATCTTGAAGCCCTTGATGATGTAGGAGGGGTTGTGGCAGGCGACGAAGTCGGCCTTCGTGACGTAGTACGGCGAGCGGATCGGGGAATCGCCGAAGCGCAGGTGGGAGATCGTCACGCCGCCAGTCTTCTTGGAGTCATACTGGAAGTATGCCTGGACATACTTGTCGGTATGGTCGCCGATAATCTTGATGGAGTTCTTGTTCGCGCCGACCGTGCCGTCGCCACCGAGACCCCAGAACTTGCACTCGATGGTGCCAGGGGCTGCGGTGTTCGGAGCATCCGGATCCATCGGGAGCGAGAGGTTCGTGACATCGTCGACGATGCCGATCGTGAACTCGCGCTTGGGCTGGTCCTTCTTGAGCTCCTCGTAGACGGAGAATGCTGCCGCAGGCGGCTCGTCCTTCGAGCCCAGGCCATAGCGGCCGCCGGTCACGACGAGGTCAGAACGGCCTGCCTCGTAGAGAGCAGCGACGACATCCTCGTAGAGCGGCTCGCCGATGGAGCCCGGCTCCTTGGTGCGGTCGAGGACAGCGATCTTCTTGACGGTCTTCGGGAGTGCTGCCACGAAGGACTTGATGTCGAACGGACGGTACAGGCGGACCTTCACGAGGCCGACCTTCTCGCCGTGGGCGTTGAGGTAGTCGATGACCTCCTCGAGCGTATCGCAGAAGGAGCCCATGCAGACGACGACGCGGTCTGCGTCCTCGGCGCCATAGTAGTCGAACAGGTGATAGCTCGTGCCGAGCTTCGCGTTGATCTTGTCCATGTATGCCTGGACGATCTCAGGAAGCTTGTCGTAGGTCGCGTTGCAGGCCTCACGATGCTGGAAGAAGATATCGCCGTTCTCGTGCGCGCCACGGGCATGCGGATGCTCAGGGTTGAGTGCGTGGTCACGGAAGCGCTGGACAGCGTCCATGTCGAGCATGTCCTTGAGGTCGTCGAAGTCCCACATAGCGACCTTCTGGATCTCGTGGGACGTGCGGAAGCCGTCGAAGAAGTTCAGGAACGGCACGCCGCCCTCGATGGCAGCAAGGTGTGCCACAGGAGCGAGGTCCATGACCTCCTGGACATTGCCCTCAGCGAGCATTGCGAAACCGGTCTGGCGGCAAGCCATGACATCAGAGTGATCGCCGAAGATGTTCAGAGCATGGGTCGCGACCGTACGGGCGCTGACGTGGAAGACTGCAGGCAGTCCCTCAGCAGCGATCTTGTACATGTTCGGGATCATGAGGAGCAGGCCCTGAGATGCCGTGTAGGTGGTCGTCAGAGCACCAGCACCAAGGGAACCGTGCACGGTGCCTGAAGCACCTGCCTCAGACTCCATCTCGACAACCTTGACAGGCGTGCCGAAGATGTTCTTCAGGCCCTGGGCTGCCCACTGATCGACGTGGTCTGCCATTGGGCTGGACGGGGTGATCGGGTAGATGCCCGCCACCTCGGTGAACGCATACGAGACCCACGCAGCGGCCTCGTTGCCGTCCATCGACTTGAACTTTCTTGCCATATCCTCTCCTTCGAAGCGATACGGTCCGCCTTGCGGCGGCTGTGCAAACGTGCGGCCGCAGGACAAGTCCTGCAGCACTTTACGCGCCCAAACCGGTACTTCCCAATACGGATTGAACCCATACGGCATCTATGATACCGCATAGAAACGCGCTCGGCACGCAATTCGGCCTTCCCTCTCGGACTGTGCTGGCTACCAGCGCATACACCTTCCTCGAGTTCCAGTCAATGCGGCGTATACCCAAGATGTGTGCTCTATTTCAGCAGGTAAAAGGCTTGCACAAGGAAACTGGCTGCTGCAGAAAAACTGTCAGATAGCCCATTCGGACGCCTATGCACGCAAACAACAGCCTGAAGAACGTTCACCAGCTTATTCTTCCACTCACAAAAATATGCTTGACAATATGCAGATTGATGTAATCCATTCTTCTGGATAATCTCACCCCGTCAGACACCATCCAGCATTCCAGTGCAGATTGCCCAGATGCTTAGTATTCTAAAAACATAGGACAGAAGGAGCCATCAAAGCCAAGCGCAATCATGCTGCCATACCGTTCGCCGCAGGCAAGAGTCTCTGGCTTTGTTGTACAACAATTTTCTTTCAGCTCTGTATAAAGTCGCGAATAGCGTTCAAGCCCCATCGGCAACGCAGAGCACTTAAAGGCCATGCTGGACGGAGATGGCATCATCGAGAGGAGACTCAGATGCTCTATCTGATGGACGATGAAGATCAAGGCAATGTTGTTGAGAAGACATTCGCTGAATTGGGCATGAAGGAAAGCGACGTCGAAGACCTCCTCCGCAAGCACATTGAATTGGTATGTGATGATGACGAGAACATGCTCGTCATTGGCGAACAGGTTGTGAATGAGGAAAAGGCCAGAAGCGATCTTACTGCTCTGGATGGGGATGGCAACATCGTCCTTATTGAAATCAAGAGAGACCCAGCCGATATCAAGATGCGTGCTGAGGCTTTCGAATTCCAGGCAATTCGATATGCAGCCACCTGTGCTAGCATCACAACAATTGATGAGCTTGTCCAATATGTCTATGGCCGCTACGTCGAACAGCACAAGGGCGAATTCACTGATACCGACAAGCTCACGTCAACAGAAGTTGCTACACGCAAGCTCAACCAGTTCATCGACGACAATGATATTCAGACCTTCAATGCGCAACAGCGCATCATTCTTGTTGCCTCTGATTTTGACGACCAGACTATCTCTGCTGTTGCCTGGCTCGATGCAAACAATGTCGATATCTCCTGCTATCGTCTGACCCCTTATCAGGTCGGAGATAATACGCTGATTCACTCCACAAAGATTCTGCCGCTTGGCTCCTATCAAGACCTCTATGTTGGCGTCTCGCACACCACCTCCCAAACAAGCAAATCAAGAAGGGTGAGCGGACGCACAAGGAAGAGCAAGCCAAGAATCAAGCAGCTCATTGAAGCTGGAGTCGTAGACGTAGGCGCGACCCTTTATGCCAAGAATCATGAAGATCAGCGCGTAACTCTACTGCAGGATGGAAAAGTAAAGCTCGCTTCTGGCAATGTCATCAGTCTCAATGCGTGGCTTCAAGGTGTATATGGATGGAGCTCAGTAGACGTATATGAGTGGGCCATCGATGAAAAGACCCACAAGACACTTGATGAGCTCAGAAACGCATGGCTCATCGCCCAAGCGAAGGCCGACGCTCAAGAGGAATCAGACGCGCAGACAGAAGAAAATACGTCCACAGCAGAGTAAGTCCTCTTGTATTCCCCGCAAAGAGAATCGTGTTGTCTGTTCAGAAGTCCTCGCGCATTTGCAGGGACTCCTTCGTATCTCGGAGCAATGCGTTTTACCCTACACGCCAACTTCCAGGAACATGGTGTAGGGTAAAAATGGCACAAGAGACCTACCTCCTTGTCATCTAAGGCCAGCCAGATAGCTACCAAGCAACATCTCGTAAGGACTCACTGCAATGCCAGATCGCTCTCCTGTAGGACAGCAGTAGGGATGGCTTAACGACCCAATCTCGGAAAATTTGCGATATATGGGTCGTTAAAGCCCCTTTCTACATATCCCTGAAAGCCTTGCGGCGGCCGCAAGCTCCTTTCTCCTCCCTGTGCATTGCACAGCTAGCACACTACATCTTCCCATCTCATCTCCCCTTCCATCCGCTATCGTTATGCTGACAGTTCTTTAGATCCAAGGGGCGTGTGAGCCATGCAGAAATACGGACCGAAGCCTTCAGGCAGGAAGGGACCCGAACAGAAGAAGGGGCCGTCTGCCCATGAGCACAGCCATGCGCATGCACAGGGCGCAGGCAAGCCCAAGGCACAGCACCAGCATGCTCCGAAGGCACTTCATGCACAGCATGCGCCGCAGCAGAAGGCAGAGCATCACTCGAAGCACGGAGGACCTGTTCCTCCCGTGACGCCGAAGCCTACCCGCGACCAGTTCATGCCGGTCTCGAAGGCTGACATGGAAGCGCATGGCTGGGACCAGTGCGACTTCGTCTTCGTAATCGGCGATGCCTATGTGGACCATCCATCATTCGCCCCTGCCATCATCTCCCGTGTCCTCGAGGAGCATGGCTACCGTGTCGGCATCATCCCCCAGCCCGACTGGCACGATCCTGCCTCTGTCACGATCCTGGGAGAGCCGAAGCTCGGCTTCCTCATCTGCGGCGGCAACATGGACTCGATGGTCCTGCATTACACCGTGGCAAAGCACCACAGAACCGAGGACTTCTACACCCCTGGTGGCGTCATGGGCAAGCGCCCGGACCATGCTGACGTGGTCTATGGCAACCTCATCAGGCGCACGTACAAGCACACGCCGATCATCCTGGGCGGCATCGAGGCATCGCTCAGACGGCTTGCCCACTATGACTACTGGTCTGACAAGCTGAAGCGCTCGATACTCCTCGATTCCGGTGCCGACCTTATCGTCTATGGCATGGGAGAGCGCCAGATTGTGGAGATCGCAGATGCCCTTGCCTCCGGCATAGAAGCAAAAGACATCTCCTGGATCCAGGGAACGGTCTACCGTGCCCGGAGCTATGAGCAGTGCGACCGGCCTGTGATCCTTCCCTCCTGGGACGAACTCAACAGCGACAAGAAGGTCTACGCAGAGTCGTTCGGCATCCAGTGCCGAAACCTCAATCCGTTCCTTTCGCACGCGCTTGTCGAGCCCTATCCGCATGACATCTACGTGATCCAGAACCCGCCGGCAAAGCCGCTCTCCACAGAGGAGCTCGATGAAGTCTATGAGCTTCCCTATACGCGTGCATCGCATCCGATGTATGACGCAGAAGGCGGCATCCCTGCCTTGAAGGAAGTGAAGTTCTCCCTTGCAAGCAACAGGGGCTGCCTCGGCGAGTGCGCCTTCTGCGCCCTCAACTTCCATCAGGGCAGGATCATCCAGGCCAGAAGCGAGGAATCGCTCCTGCGCGAGGCTGAGACCATGACCCACGACCCTGACTTCAAGGGCTATATCCACGATGTGGGTGGCCCCACTGCCCAGTTCATGGTCCGTGCCTGCCAGAAGCAGGCGACAGCAGGTGCCTGCACGAACAGGCGCTGCCTCTCTCCTACTCCCTGCAAGAACCTCACGGTCTCCCACAAGCGCTATGTGCACCTGCTCCGGAAGCTCCGCGAGCTTCCCGGCGTCAAGAAGGTCTTCATCAGGAGCGGCATCCGCTTCGACTATGCGATGCTCGACTCCGACCATACCTTCATCAAGGAGCTTGCCGAGTACCACACCTCGGGCCAGCTGCGCCTGGCACCGGAGCATGTGTGCTCCGAGGTCCTCGATGTGATGGGCAAGCCTTCGAACGATCTCTATGAGGGCTTCTGCAAGGAGTTCGAGAAGTACAGCAAGGAAGCTGGCAAGGAGCAGTATGTCCTTCCCTACCTTATGAGCAGCCACCCCGGCTCCACGATGGAAGTGGCCGTGAAGCTTGCCGAGTTCTGCCGCGACCTTGGCTACAACCCCGAGCAGGTAAGCGACTTCTATCCGACGCCGTCCACGGTCTCGACCTGCATCTTCTATACGGGACTCGATCCGAGGACGATGAAGCCGGTCTATTGCCCGACGAACCCGCATGAGAAGGCCATGCAGCGCGCCCTCATCCAGTACCGCGACCCGGACAACTACGACCTCGTCGTCGAAGCGCTCCACAAGGCACACCGCGAGGACCTCATCGGCTATAGACCGAAGTGCCTCGTGAAGCCGACCCGTCCGCCGAGACAGGAGAAGGGCGCTCCGCACCACCACGGCAAGGGCCCGAAAGGAAAGGCAGGCAGCAAGCGCCCACACGAGCCAGGCAGAAAACCGCAGGGCAAGAGCAGCCCGCACCAGAGAAGCCAGCACCGGTAGACAAGAAAAGCCTCGGACACCGGATGTCCGAGGCCTTCTTTATGAGCTTTGACTCTTGTCTATTCTGCTACTCGAGCTCGAGGGCACCTGTCGCCAGCTGCCAGTACTCACCCTTCTGGGCCAGGAGCTCCTCATGCGTGCCGCGCTCGACTATTCTGCCATGCTCGAGCACCATGATCGCGTTCGCATTGCGCACGGTCGAGAGACGGTGTGCGATAACGAAGACCGTGCGTCCCTGCATGAGGGCATCCATGCCGCGCTGGATCAGGGCTTCGGTACGGGTATCCACGCTCGACGTCGCCTCGTCGAGGATGAGGACCGGCGGGTCTGCCACGGCAGCACGGGCGATTGCAAGAAGCTGGCGCTGGCCCTGCGAGAGGTTCGCACCGTCTGCTGCAATCTTCGTATCGTAGCCCTTGGGAAGGCGGCTAATGAAGGAGTCGGCATTGGCAACCTTTGCTGCCTTCCGCACTTCCTCATCAGTTGCGTCGAGCTTGCCGAAGCGGATGTTGTCTGCAACGGTCCCCTCGAAGAGGTGCGTGTCCTGAAGGACCATGCCAAGAGACTCCCTGAGGGCTCCCAGCTGCATGTCGCAGATATCAATCCCGTCGTAGGTGATCGTGCCTGCATTCAGCGCATAGAAGCGGTTGATGAGGTTCGTGATCGTCGTCTTGCCAGCACCCGTGGAACCGACAAAGGCAATCTTCTGGCCTGGCTTTGCATAGAGGGAGAGATCCTTGAGCACGGTCTGTCCCGGCACATAGCCGAACGTCACATCGTGGAAGCGCACATCGCCCTTGAGAGGCACCTCTTCGCCGTCTTCCTTCTTCCAGGCCCACTCATCCTTTGCCGTGCGGACAAGGCGCACCGTGCCCTCGTCCTCTTCCTGCGGAAGCTCGAGCACCTGGAAGATGCGCTCGGCTCCGGCCAGGGCGGTCAGCATGAACGAGCCCAGCTGCGTGAACTGGTTGATTGGCATCGCTGCCTGGCGCACGAAGACAAGGTAGCTTGCCAGAGATCCTGCATCCATGGAGCCGTAAAGCGCAAGGAACGCTCCTGCCACGGCGACGATTGCATAGTTCGCATAGCTGATCGATACCGTGGCAGGCACCATCGTGGCAGCGTAGGCCTGGGCAGAGGTGCCGGACTGCTGGAGGCTGGCATTCAAGGCCCTGAAGCCTTCGAGGTTTTCCCTCTCATGGTTGAAGACCTTCACGACCTTCTGGCCAGAGATCATCTCCTCGACGTAGCCATCAAGCTCTCCCAGAGTCTTCTGCTGCTTCGAGAAGAGGCGCTTCGAGCGCCTGCCGGAGAAGCGGATGTAGAAGAAGATCACAATGTCGCAGCCGACCGTGATGAACGTGAGCCTCCAGTCGAGGACGAAGAGGAGGATGAGCGTGCCCACCATCTGGATGCCGGCCTGCACCATGGCAGCGAAGCCGTTGTTCAGGGCTTCGGAGACGGTATCCACATCGTTCGTGAAGAAGCTCATCGCATCGCCTGTACGGGTACGGTCGAACCAGGAGAGCGGCAGGTGCTCCATATGCGCGAAGAGATCGCGGCGCATATCGAAGACGACCTTCTGCGCAGCCCTCACCATGATCTGCGTATAGCCCATGGCAGAGGCGACGCCCAGAGCATAGATGATGGCCGTGAGGACGACGAGATGCACGAAGCGGCCGTACTCCCCTGCCGCCACGGCATTCACGACCGGCTTGATCATGTACGTGCCAAGAAGGTTGCCAAGGCCTGCAATCGTCACGAGCACGGCGACGGCAAGCATCTGCATCTTTGCATGGCCCATGTATCCCAGAAGGATCCTGAGGGTATGGCGGAGATTCTTCGGACGTGCCGGAGCCGCTCCTCTTCCTGCCATCTCATGCCTCCTTTCCGAGCAAGCCCTGCGAGTGGCAGAGTTCCTGATAGATTGGGTCTTTTGCCAGAAGCTCCTCATGCGTGCCGAAGCCTTCGATCTTTCCGTCATCCAGGATCAAGATCTTGTCTGCCTCGGCCACAGATGCCACGCGCTGGGCAACGATGACCTTCGTGACATCGGTGAGCTCTGCGAGGTGCTTCCTGATCCTTGCATCTGTCATCATGTCCACAGCGCTCGTGGAATCATCGAATACCAGGACCTTCGGCTTCTTCAGGAGCGTGCGCGCGATGCACAGGCGCTGGCGCTGGCCGCCCGAGACGTTCGATCCTCCATGTCCCAGGTCTCCGTCAAGGCCGCCTATGCGCTCGAGGAACTCGTCTGCACAGGCAATCCGGCAGGCTTCGAGGAGCTCTTCGTCCGTTGCCTCCTCATTGCCCCACGTGAGGTTTTCCCTCACCGTGCCCGTGAAGAGCACATTCTTCTGAAGGACGATGCCAACAGCATCGCGCAGGGCCGGCAATGCATAGTCGCGCACATCGTGGCCTCCGACCTCAACCGTACCTTCTGAGGCATCGTAGAGGCGTGCCAGAAGCTGCACGAGGGAGCTCTTGCCAGAACCCGTGCCGCCAAGTATGCCCAGGGTCGTCCCCGCAGGGACCGCAAAGCTGATATGCGAGAGCACCGGCTTTTCCGCATCGGCAGCGTACTGGAAGCTCACATCCCTGAACGCGATGCTGCCATCAGGCACCTGCCCGAGCGCCTTGCCACGGGGCAGCTGCGCTAACGCCGGCGTCTCTTCAAGCACCTCGCCCACGCGGTGGATGCTCGTGAGCGCACGCGCCAGCAGCAGGAACACATTGGAGAACATGTTGAGCGAGTTCATGATCAGGAGCACGTAGCTCATAAAGCCGGTGAGCGCACCCACCCCGAGCTCTCCTGCCAGGATGAGCTGACCTCCGAACCACAGGAGCGCGATGCTCGTCACGTTCATCGCAAGCTGGAAGACCGGCAGGTTCAAGACAGCTGTAGAGAACGTCTGGGTAGCCGTGCCGGCAAGCCTCCTGTTGACCTCGGCAAAGCGCTCCTCTGCCCAGGGCTCCCTCACATAGGCCTTGATGGCACGTATTGCGACAAGATTCTCCTCGAGGACGGAATTGAGCCGGTCCATCGAGGACTGGAGCTTCGCGAAGAGCGGCGCTGCATGCGACACGATAAGGAAGAGCGCAAGCGCCAGGCAGGGCAGGACGACGACGAAGACGACTGCAAGCTTCGCGCTCATGGTGAATGACAGGACCAGGCCCATAACAAGCATGACCGGGCTGCGCAGAAGCGGCCTGAAGCCCTGGACCAGCGCATTCTGTATCACCGTGATGTCGGTCGTGAGACGCGTCACCAGAGACGAGGTCTCGAACGAGTCGAGATTCGCAAACGAGAGCTTCTGCACATGGGCATAGGCTGTCTCGCGCAGGTTCGCGCCGAAGCCCATCGAGGCAATAGCGGAAAAGCGTGCATAGCCAAGGCCCAGCAGGCCCGCAATGACGGCAAGGGCGACCATCTCGGCACCGACGAGGAAGATGCCGTGCACATCCTGGGCAGGAATCTCCACGTCCACCATCTGCGCCATCATGAACGGGATGAAGAGCTCGAGCGTCGCTTCGGCAAAGGCGCATATGGTTGCAATGAGGAAAGCACGGCGGTAGGGCTTCAGGGCAGCGCCCACGATCTTGAGATCGTCTGCTCCTGCGCTTTGGGCCGCCCTGTCGGCAGTGGCTTCTCTAGGCACCATGCGTCTCCTTCTTCTCCAGGCATGCGAAGCTGTCATGGATATTCGCGAGTCCCTTCGCAAGCGTCTGCCTCTCCTCTTCCGTAAGGCCGGAAAGCATGATGTCATCCGCTTCGTCGCAGGCTGCTTCCCAGACGGCCAGCGCTTCATGGCCTTTCTGGGTGAGCTCTGCCTGCCTCATGCGGGCATCGGACCCCTTGAAGATGCGGACAAAGCCGCCTTTCAGCAGGGAGTCGAACATGCGCGACACGGCTGCACAGTCGATCTCGAAGAAGCGTGCGATATCGGACTGCGATGAAGGCCCATGCACAGCAAGATAGCTCAGCACCTTCGGCTGCCCCGGGCCCAGGCCGGCATGGGCCACCTGTGCCCTCAGATAGTTCGTCTGGGCATGGTAGGCTCTGACCACCAGCATGTGCATATCGGTGAGGGTGCGGCCCTCCCGGAGCGCTTTGGCTCCCCTCTCGTCCTCAGACATGCCAGCTCCACTCTTTGACATATCAATGTTTTGCAAGACAAAGCTTACTCTAGCCATAACTAGCATGTCAGATTGAATGGGGCTTTACATAGAGTTGTCACAGAGCAAGCCGGGGCCCTGCGATGCAGAGGGGTCCCGGCCTGTCAATTCTAAATCTGCCTATTTATCAGAGCTGAGAGGTCAGTCCGCCATCAACATAGATGTCTGTCCCGTGCAGTACGTGTTCTCCTCGGATGCCAGAAGCAGCATCTGCGGGCACAGCTCCTTGGGCTCTGCAAAGCGGCTTCAGGCAGGTGCGGTTCTTGAGGACAAGAGAACCTTCAGCCTCGAGCATGCCATCCGTCATCTCGGTTGCAAAGACGCCCGGAGCGATAACATTGACCAGCACGCCAAAGGGCGCAAGCTCGGCTGCAAGCTCACGCGTGACCTGCAGGATGCCGCCCTTGGCAGCAAGACAGCTGATCTGCATGGCGCCCGCTTCGAGAGCACCGACAGATGCGGTATTCACCACGCGGCCATAGCCCTGCTTCTTGAAATAGGGCTCGACCTCTCTTGTCATGAGGAAAGCGCTCGTGAGATCGGTCGCGATGACCTTGTTCCACTGTTCGGTCGTGTGGTCTTCAAGCAGCGAGAATTCGCAGACGCCGGCATTGTTGATGAGGACATCGATACGGCCGAAGGCATCTGCAATTTCCTGCACGGCAGCCTTGATGCTGTCTTCGGCCGTCACGTCGCAGACGACAGACAGGCACTTCGCGCCGAAAGAGCGGCACTCCTCGGCTACTCTCTCGAGCTTTTGCTTGCGGCGGGCAAGGATGGCTACATCTGCACCCTGCTCGGCCAGTGCCTTGGCATATGCTGCGCCTATGCCCGAAGACAATGCAACCGGCTAGGCGAGATTGCGTTCGATGGACTCATCCAGAAGCGCCATCTCGTCTGCTGTGAGCTCAAGCGTCGCAGCGGCGCAGTTCTCTTTCGCCCTCGCAGGAGATGAACATCCCACAAGAGCTGTCGTGACGAACTCCTTCTGCATTGTCCAGGCAAGCGCTATCTGGGAGACGGGACGCCTATGCTTCGCTGCAACGGCATCCATATCGGAAAGCAGCTTCTGCACCTTCGAGAACAGGGGCTCCTTGAAGCCGGTATAGAACGTATAGCGGATATCCTTCTCCTCGAAGTGAGGAAGGGTCCTGAAGGCACCGGTGAGGATGCCGCCGCCGAGCGTTCCATACGTGAGCGTCGCCAGCCCCTTGTCGTGTGCCCACTTCATCGTCTCTTCATTCTGCCTGTCAAGCATCGAGTACCTAAGCTCGACGGCATCAATCTTTGCGAAGCGCATGCACTCCTCGAGCTGCGGGATGCTAACATTGCTGACACCGATATGCGAGATCTTCCCTTCTTCCAGAAGTTCTCTCAGCGTATCCATGGTCTCTTCGATTGGCACCTTCTCATCCGGATAGTGCATGAGGTAGAGGTCGATATGGTCGGTGCCAAGCCTTTCGAGCGAGGCATCTATCTCCCGCAGGATGTCTTCCCTGCTGTCATCTATCACGCGTGCACCGGTTGCCGGATCGCAGTAGTCGCCGAACTTCGTGACAAGGAACGCCTTCTCGCGGTAGCCATCCTGGAGAGCCCTGCCGACAAGCTTCTCCGCAGCGCCTTCCATCCCATAGATCGGTGCCGTATCGATCACATTGACGCCTTCGTCGAGAAGCGTGCGCAGCGTCTCCACCGGACGCGCTTCATCAGCCCTTCCGAAGACGAGCCCATAGGCATTCTTCCCTGCCATGGACCAGGTGCCGGCCCCCAGAGAGGAGAGCCTTGTCCCAAGAGATGTGCATTCCGTATACCGCATCGAAACTCCTATTATCTGCATCGGCTGGAAGCGAGCAGCTACATCTAGCTGAATCTAGTCCGCTCTCTGCCTATATCGCTATCGACATCCTGCCCGACAATCAAATCGTCATCGATCAGTTCCAGCTTGGTATCTGCGCCAGATTCCTCTATGGCTTTGCTGACTTTGCCATCCGGGTCATAGTCCATGACCAATGCATCAAAATCAGACACATCGCCGAACTTGATAAAGCGTGGCGCCCGGACCTTTGAGGCATCCATCAGCATGATCTTGTCTCTGGCTTGCTGCAGAAAGCTCCGTTTGACTTCTGCATTGCCCATGAACTCTGTCGTGAAGCCTTTGCCAGGCGTGAATGCATCTGTCGCCAGAACGGCTTTATCCACGAAGATTTCCGAAAGGTTCTTCAAGGTCATCATGCCCGTGAGATAGCGATGGTTCTTCCTCAAATGGCCGCCAATGCAGATGACATCAGCATGTGGGAGATTCGAATCAGCATAGGTCGCTATGGAGAGATCGCTTGTCACGATAGTGATATCTCGCTTGCCAGCAAGGGAGCGCACGAACTCGAAAGTCGTCGTGCCGGTATCGACCATCAGAGATTCGCCATCCGATATGAGCTCGGCTGCTCTTGCAGCAATCGCCCGCTTTGCGGCTGAGTTAACATTCATGCGCTGATCAGGATAGGAAATCGTGATGGTGCGCATGATTGACACAGCGCCACCGCGGGTTCTACGCAGCTTGCCAGCATCTTCAAGTTTCTTCAGATCGCTTCTGACAGTAACTTCCGACACATCGAACTTCTTGCAGAGATCCGCAACAAGCACTGTGGATTTATGCTCGAGTTCTTCCATAATCCTGGCTCGCCGTTCATCGGCTAGCATCTTATCCTGCTGGCGGCTCATCAGGATACCTCCATAGCTTTGAACCTTCAACGGCTCAGATTATCGCGCAGGTTTCCGGAACCACTCATCGCAATGGTCTGGGTGGAAGGTATATTCGGTGGTTGTATTCATTGCATCGAGGGTTTCCATTTCCTCAGCCGAAAGCGAGAAGTCAAATACCTCTGCATTTGACTTGACCCGTTCTGGATGAACCGATTTTGGCAATGGCAGGAATCCCTTCTGCAGAGACCATCTCACACATATCTGGCCAACATCCTTGCCATGGCGGGCGGCAATGGCCTTCAGCTTCTGATTCGAGAATGCCTTACCTCTCATCAGGGGCGCCCATGCCTCAAGCTGAATACTTCTTTCCTTACAGTACTGCACCGCTTCGCGTTGCTGATATGACGGATTCAGTTCGAGCTGATCCACCATTGGCATGATATCTGCCTGCTGCGCAAGCACATCAAGATGATGAGGCAGGAAATTGCTTACTCCGATTGCACGGATTGCTCCATCCGCATAAAGCTTTTCGAAAGCTCTCCAGGTATCCCAGATTCTTTCGTGCCAGCTTTCCTGGAACCCAGGGCAGATAGGCCAATGAATGAGGTAGAGATCGAGATAGTCCGTCCCAAGCCATTGGCAGCTCCGCTCGAATGCTGCAAGCGTCTCTTCATAACCTTGATCATCATTCCAGAGCTTGCTTGTAATGAAGAGGCTCTCGCGGGGAATGCCGCTTTCTTCTATAGCACAGCCAACCATCTCTTCATTATGATAGGAAGTGGCAGTATCGATATGTCTGAATCCGAGCTGCAGCGCAGCAAGCACCGCAGCCTTTCCGGTCTCATCAGCCGGTGTCTTATAGGTCCCATACCCGATGCATGGGATGCGGACACCATTGGAGAGCGTGTATGTATCGTTCTTGTTCTTCAGGTTAGTCATTTATACATGCCTCTCTGAACAGCCCAAATGCTTCAGCTACCTCATCGGGGCCTATCCCGCCTTCACGCATATCGCATAGGTCTTCGACAGCCTCTTTCGCTGTCCTGACCGGCACCGGCGAGCTGATATGCTCGAAAACAGACCCATTGCCAAATGCGATTACGTATTTAACCGGCACTTTGTCGCCAAGGGTTTTCCTCAGAAACTGCTTTTGCTGCGCGATCAGAACCAATGGCGAAGGTATCCGTACCGTCTTTCCTTGCTGCGTCACCTTCCACTTGCCATTCCCTGTTGCTGAAGAGATATTCCCGCTGTATGGCAGCGAGCAGATCGACACGAAGCCATGCTCGCTGAATACCGTGATGAAGTCCGCCAGCTTTGCACCTTTTTTCCCGATTGCAGCGTTGTATACGATACGGTGGTTTCCGATCCTGCTCTTTAGATATGAAGATGCAGAAAGGTCGTGTTTGAATCTCATGCGCCAAAAGTATTCAAGAAAGCTGGAAAACAGCTCCTGGTAGATAGTTCCGCTGTACGAAGGCCAGAGTTGGACACCGCGTGCAACAAGAAAAGCAGCCAGCACTATTACAAGAGCGGTCAAGACGGTCGAGTCCATAAGCAACCTTACCTGTAGACTTCTTTGTACAGCGCGATGATGTCCTGCTTGCTCGGCTGTCTCCACGTATTCTGGGGGCTCCCGCTTGCAAGAGCGTCATCAGCCATCTTGTCAAGGGCGCCGTAGAAGGCATCCTTTCCGATACCCAGCTCAGACATTGCTGGAATGTGGAGCTCAACCAGCAGCTCATGAATTCTCTCGATCAAAGATTCGGCAGCTGCCTCGTCACTCAGGTCATCAGACAATCCACAATAGCGAGAAATAGCAGCAAATTTGTCAGGTGCACCAACAGCTGCAAAACGAAGGCATGCTTCCATGAGCAGCGCATTTGAGAGTCCATGAGGCACATGGAACAGGGCACCAATGGGTCTGGACATACCATGAATTATCGTGACAGAAGCATTGTTGAACCCTATCCCAGCCTGCAAGGCAGCCAGCGACATTGCAGATCGTGCATCCATATCATCTGGCACCTCGTAGCATTTTCCCAAATTATCGAAAATCAGTTTCGCTGCTGAAAGCGAAAACACTTTGGAAAGCGGCTGGGCCTTTCGAGAAGTATATGATTCGATCGCATGGCAGAGAGCATCGAGCCCTGTACTTGCCGTGACTCCATGCGGAGCGCTTTTCGTAAATATCGGATCGATTACAGCAATATCCGGAATGAGCGACTCGCTGCTTATCAGCATTTTTACCTGTGCAGAGGTGTCAGTGATAATGGTAAACTGCGTCGCTTCGGAACCAGTTCCTGCTGTTGTTGGGATGGCTACCATAGGACAAGTAGGTCTCGTGAACTTCTTGCCCATGAAATCGGAGATTCTGCCTTCATAGCCATTCATGAGGGCAATGGCCTTCATGGTGTCCATCGGCGAGCCGCCGCCAAGAGCAATCAGGAAATTGCATCCATCTGCAGCAAAACGTCTGACTCCTTCATAGACCATCTTGTCTGTCGGCTCTGAATTGACCTCGCTGTATACCGAATACTGCACGCTGAACGTGTCGAGAGCTTCCGTCAGCAGCTGCAGATTGCCCAGCTTTTTCATGACAGCATCTGTAACAATGAGGGCTTTCGTTCCGCAGCCAGCAATAGCAGAAGCTGCTTCAGTCAATGCGCCTTCGCCATTGACAATTTTCTTTGGTACAAGAAATTCGCGTGCCACGCTTTATGCACTTCCAATCAAAGCTAATTTCCAAATGCAAGACCACGTAGTGGTTTCTGGAGGAATCGATCGACAATATTGATGACATGGCCAAGGAACAGTGCGGAGACCACGGTCGTAAGCCCAAAACCGGCAAGATTGCCCAGCATGCAGACTGAAAGCATCAAGGATGCAGCCACATGGCTTGTATCGAAAACTACCTTTATGCTTCCAAACTTCTTTCCCAGGCTGTCCGCGATAGACTGGACCAGACCGTCAGGTGCGTTAGGCACGATATCCATGCCGACAACCGTGCTGACGCCCACTGCAGTTATTGCCAGTCCCAGAAGCATGAGAACGACCTGCTGGAACATATTGCTAGGACTGAATACGAACCAAGCAGACATTAAATCTACCAATCCGCCCATCATTGCGGAGAAGAGCAACTCCAGCAGAATCTTCGGCCTGAAATGCTTGCGCGTAATCCATGCCTGTATCGCGACATATATGACATAGGTCGCAAACACCATCGATCCGAGTGTCACATGCAGCACAGCAGCAAGCGCGGTCGCAAAGCATGTCAGGGCAGCAACACCCAGCCCGCTCTTTGTCTGAACGACTATGCCAGCAGCAAGCAGCACAAGCCCAATGCAATAGATGACGATTCTCATGACGAGATGTATCAGCTTGGATTCCCTCACTTCGCAATCGGAGCTGCGCCCATCATTGCATGCCTGGTTCTGGGACGAAACACTACGCACGTGCCACCATCTCTCCGTAGCGTGATTTCTCGTCTTTGATGAACTCGGCCACCTCTGATGCTGTTGGCAGAGAATCAGAGCAGTTATTGCTTCTTACCATCATCGATGCTTCAGCAGAACCGAATTCCAGACAGCGGGCAATATCCCATCCCTGGAACAAGCCATAGAGGAAACCTGAGCCATATCCGTCTCCACCACCAAAACCCTTTCTGGCTTCCACCGGGAAAGGCTTTATCGAATAGCTCTTGCCATCGTTCGTATAGGCTGTCGACCCCTGCATGCCATGCTTGATGACAACAATGGAGGCGCCTCTGTCCTGCCAATAGGATGCGCTCTGCCTATCATCCATGCCGGGCAAAACAAGCCGTTCCGTCAGATCGAACTCCTCACGCGAGCCCATGATGATATCTGCCTCTTTAGCAATGGCAGAATAGTAGATTGAGATCGCATCGTCGTTTTCCCAATTGTATGGACGATAGTCGATATCGAAGATTACCTTGGTTCCAAGTCTCTTTGCGAGAAGAACGGCCTTGAGAGCAGCCTCCCTGGACGGGCTCGACGCCAATGCTGTGCCAGAAATCAAGATGGCTTTCGCCTTGCTAATGTAATCCGCATCGATATCATCGACATTCAGGCTCAGATCGGCGGCGTTATTTCTATACATGAGGATGTCGGACTCCGACGGGCTCAGCATTTCGGTGAAGGTGAGGCCGAGTTTCTCTCCATTGGTGCACCTTGTGATATGCGATGTCTCGATTCCCAGACGGTTGAAATAATCCAATACGTAGTCGCCGAATTGATCATCGGATATCTTGGCAAAGAATCCCGCCTTCATGCCATGGTGCGTGATTCCTACCGCGATATTTGCTGGAGATCCGCCGACGAACATTTCGAAATAATGCACGTCCTTGAGAGGCTTGAATTCTTCCTTGACGGTATCGCTATATGCGGGATTGAAATCAAGAGCTATTCTCCCGAGAAAGATGATGTCGAGCGGCCGTGATGCATCGTAGCTGAATAGATTCATGGGAACCTCCGTCATCTAGCTATCTAAAAGGGAAAGAAGACGAGCACAAGCGCAACGCCGATGCAGATCATGGAAGCAATCCGCGTTCTCTTCTCTGCTTGGGTGTAGGAATTCACATTTGAATCTTCTGCAGCTCTGGCGGCAAAAGAAACGCGCGCCTTTGCCAGAAGACATATTCCAACACCTGCAGAAATAAGCTGTATTACCTCTGAGATTTGCATCGCTATCTTCTCCTGAAAAGACATATGCGCCGGCGCCTTAACCAATGGCACCGGCGCATAGAGTCTCGTGAACCGGGGGCTTGCTGTCAGCAGGCCATTACTCGGCAAATTCCTTGACAAGAGCCTCGAGCTCCGGATCCTGGCAATTGGCATAGAAGCAGTCCAGGAAGTGGCCAGTGAGAGCGGTCTTGACCATTTCTGGATCGAGTGCACGAATGATGTCAGGAAGCGGCTTCGCAACGCGCCTCTTCACATCGTCCAGAAGCTTGACGTTGCGGTTCTGCGATTCCTTGCGATCCGCAGGATATCCCATGCCCTTCGGAGAGCTGAAAGCCCTCGTAAAGATGTTCTCGAGATTGATTTCGGCACCCCAGCCAAAGCCCTTCGCATACGGAATAGAAAGAGCATTGCCATCATTGATCTGAAGGAACAGATAGGCATCCGTCGGCTCGATGCAGTAGCCGCAAACGACGCCAGGATACATATTGCAGCTCATCAGAGCACCCTGCCCCGTGCCGCAACCTGTCACAACAAAGTCAACTGCCTTGGAATTGAGCAGCAGGGCAGCCTGGATGCCGATATGGAGATAGGTAAGGCGAGGATTCTCGGGGGTGTAATCCGAAGGCAAATCGTTCGGATTGTCAATCTGCTGCATGCCAGTGTTGTAAACGGTGTGCCCAAGGGGCTCAACTACTTTTTTGAGCGTCGAGAGAATGATTTCGTTCTTGGATGCCTGCGAGAACTCGTTGATCAATGCAATCTTCATTGTCTGACCTGCTTTCTAAGATGTCCCAAATTCGAAGGGTGCGGCGCAGATGCACCGCACCCCACAAAGAGCTATTCCTTCGAATCCGAATAGGCTCCGCCATAAACGTACTGGTCGTTGGACCCGATGATATGGATATAGTTCTTAACGAACTTCTTCACGCCTGCTTCTGCCGCAATCTGGAGTGCCATGAAATCGGCCTTCGGATCTTCGGCGAGAAGGTCTGTCATGGCATCCTTCGCAGCATGGAACGCATCGGTGCAGACGTTGATCTTGTTGATGCCTCCCGCGACTGCCTTGCGAAGGTTTTCCTCGCCCGATCCAGACCCACCGTGCAGCACAAGCGGCATCTGCAGCTCGTCCTTGAGTTCAGCAAGACGGTTGAAGTCGAGAACAGGAACATATCCCTTAGGATAGTTTCCATGAGCAGTTCCGATTGCAACAGCAAGTGCATCGACTTTCGTGCGGTCCACGAATTCTCGAGCCTGGGCAACATTGGTGTACATATCGTCAGTACGCCCGTCACCATCTGCTGCCTGTCCGACATGGCCAAGCTCTGCCTCAACAGAAATCCCCATCGGATGTGCAAGGCTGACGACAGTCGAAGTCTGCTTGATGTTTTCCTCAAAAGGAAGAGAGGAGGCATCAATCATAACGTTCGTGAAACCATACTGAATTGCACGGATTTCGTCCTCGAGCTTCGAACCGTGATCGAGATTGTAGGCAACAGGCACAGTAGCTTTCTTGGCAAGTTCCTTGACAACCGGAACAATCTCATCGAGATGGGCGTGCTTTGCAATCTGCCCAGGCCCCATCTGCACGATGATTGGCGAGCGCTCCTCTTCCGCTGCTGTAATCACGGCACGCACCATCTCGATATTGATGCTGTTTACTGCCATGACACCATAGGTGTGTTCATTTGCGTGGTCGAGGATGCTCTTCATGGAAACTAGCATGAGTTTGGACTCTCTTCCTCTTTGAGGTTAGATCGGCTTACTGCCTTGGGTTAGAAGTCAATGTCGAGGTCAACAATCTCTTCCTCGGCGCCCTCTTCCTCCTCCGGCTTCTTCTTGATGATTGCGTAGATAACGCCAGTGACGAGCGAACCGACAACAAGGGCGATAACAGCCCAGAGCGGATTGGTCATCATCGGGAAGACGAAGACTCCGCCATGGCCGGCAACCGACTCAACGCCCATGCCGACTGCAATAGCGCCAGCAATTCCAGAACCAACCATGGATGCAGGGATGAAGTGGAGAGGATCTGCTGCTGCGAAGGGAAGAACGCCTTCAGTGATGAAGCAGAGGCCCATCGGGAATGCAGTAATTGCCGTATCGCGCTCTGCCTGGCTGAACTTCTTCTTGGCAATGAGGCTTGCGATGAAGACACCGCAGGGAGGAGTCATGCCGCCGATAATCTTTGCAGACATAGGACCATAGACACCATCAGCACCGAGACCATTTGCAGCCATGGAAGCCGTCTTGTTTACAACGCCGCCCATATCGAAGCCCATGCATGCACCAATAACCGCACCAATCACAGCCTTCGAACCGCCATTGAGCGAGACAATCCAGCCCTCAAATGCCGTCATGACAGATGCAAGCGGACGAACAATGAAGCAGAGGAATACGCCGCCACATACGAGAGTCGAAATGACAGGAATGATAAACACCGGCATAAGGCCTACTGCCCACTTCGGGAGCTTCCAGGTCTTCATCCACAGAACAAAGTAGCCAATGACGAAGCCCATGAGAAGGCCGCCAAGGAAGCCTGCCTTTGACATTGCCGATGTATAGCCAATGATGAATCCAGGAACAATGCCAGGACGCTCAGCAATGGCATAAGCAATGCCTGCCGTAAGGACTGCTACCGCGAAATTCATCGCGTAGGTCCCGAGCATGTTGACACCCCACCAGAAGCCCTGCCATGTAAATGGCTCCATGCCCGAGAATGGTGTTGCCCATCCTGTAGTATCGTAAAGCGAGCCGATGGTGTAGCCACCGAAGCCCTTTGCCAGAGCGCCGAGAATGCCACCTGCGACAACCATTGGGATCATGTATGAGATGCCCGTCATGACTGGCTTCTGGATCTCGAACTTCTTTTTCTCTGCCATGAGAACTCCTTCCTTCTTCTTTCTCTCTCCTCTTGCCTTGTCCTTGCCAACCCGAAACACAACAACTACACGTTGAGCTTCTTCTCAATCGTCGCGATGAGGCTCTTCGGATTTTTCATTGCAATTCTGATGGGGATATCGACAACGCGCTTGTCCTTGAAGCGGCTCTTGTCTACCGCAATGTCATGGCAGATTATTACAACGTCCGCATCACGAATCTCGTCTTCCGTGAGGACGTTCTCTGCACCGATCGTGCCCTGAGTCTCGATCTTGCACTGGTGCCCTGCGGCTTCGGCAGCCTCCTGAATCTTCTGCGCGACGATGTACGTGTGTGCAATTCCAGCTGTGCAGGCGGTTACTCCGACAATCTTCATGAAGCTAATCCTCTCTCGAACCCCATTGCTGTCGTTATCTGCTACTTGGTAAGAACGTCTATCAGCTCCTTCTTTGACTCGACGTGCTGAAGCTTGTCAATAACTCCGGCGCTCCCCAAACGTCTGGCAAGTTCGGCTTCTGCCTGAAGTTTGGTTGTATAAGTTCCTGAGTTTTCTGCACCGTGAATGCAGAACAAGAAGATGAGATTTACCGGCTCGTCGTCGTAGCTCTCCCACTCGACCATTGAGGATGTCCTGCCGATGGCGATTCCAATTTTCTTGGCATGGGAACTGATGCCATGCGGAATCGCGATGTGATCTCCCATACCAGTGATGCCTTCGGCTTCGCGTGCATATATGTCAGATACGAATCCTTCTACGTCATCTATGTAGTCATGAGCCAGGAGCAACTTCGAGAGTTCGTGGAGCACCTCATCCTTTGTTGTTGCTTTCAGATCAAGCTCGATGATGTCTTCGTCAAGCAGTTCATTAAGTTCCATTGCTTTTGCCTCCTGTCTTCCAGCTCGCGATCATTACTATCGGCTGTTTGGTTGCTGCCAGGAGCGCACCATAGGCAAGCGGTATATTTTCGTTCGTAAACGGTACTTAAATTCTATAGAGGCAATCATCTCTGGCATTAAAGATTACTTTTATCGAGCATTTAAGGCTATTTATCTGGTATTTTATTGGCACTATCCAATTCGTATCCTAGGGGGCATGGTTCTGCACTGAAGGTTGTTTTCGAAGATTACAGCTTATACAACCTTTTTTTCTTGCGTTTTCTTACGGTTTCCACAATTAAAGAGAAGAACCCCAGGTCAGTACGCTGCAATTCTTCGATTTCGTTGAAAAGAAAGCAGTTTCGAAAGGAGCAAGTCAATGGAATGTAAAGAGATGTTCAGTCTTGAAGGCAAGGTTGCCCTTGTGACAGGGGCATCGCATGGCATCGGATTCGCGATTGCCTCAGCTCTTGGCGAAGCCGGCGCAAAGGTAGTATTCAACTGCCACAGCAAGGAGCATCTGTCCAAGGCTTTGAGCCAATACCGCGACGAAGGAATCGTTGCGACCGGCTATGTCAATGACGTTACGGATGAGCGCCAGATGCACGAAATGATCGAGGACATTAAACGTAGGTTTGGCGCAGTCGATATCCTCGTGAACAATGCGGCTACCATCAAACGCCTTCCAATGCATGAAATGAGTCTCGAAGACTGGAAGAAAGTCATCGACACTGATCTCACATCAGCATTCATCATGTCGAAGGCAGTGTTGCCAGATATGGTCGAACGTCGGTCTGGAAAAATCATCAACTTGTGCTCGATGATGAGCGAGCTTGGCCGTGAAACTGTATCAGCATATGCCGCTGCCAAGGGCGGCCTTAAGATGCTTACGCGCAATATCGCCTCTGAATACGGAAAATACAATATCCAGTGCAACGGGATTGGCCCTGGCTATATTGCGACTTCGCAGACTGCTCCCCTTCTCGAACGCCTTCCTGACGGGAAGCGGAATCCTTTCGACTCTTTCATTCTTTCCAAAACTCCTGCCGGTCGCTGGGGAACACCCGACGATCTCAAAGGACCAGCGGTATTTCTGGCATCATCTGCCTCAGACTTCGTGAATGGCCATATTCTGTATGTTGACGGAGGCATTCTTGCCTACCTTGGGAGAATGCCTGAATCGGAATAGGAATCCCAGCACACGGCTTGTCCCCCAGAAACAAGTAGTTGGTTGCCAATAAATCTGATAGGAGACCCATGGTACGCCTCATATTCTCCGATCTCGACGACACGTTCCTCGCGACGGACAAGACCATTCCGGACAAGAACCGTGAGATGCTCGAAGAGGCATGCGGGCGAGGAATCCAGTTTGTCCCCTGCACCGGCAGGAACACGAATGGCATACCTTCTTCCATTGCAGAGTATGGCTGTGTGCACTATGCGATCTGCTGCAACGGTGCCCTCGTCGCAGATCTCGATCGCGGCGAGGTGATTCATGAGGTGGACATCGAGAAGGAAGAGGTCCATCAGCTCTTCCGTGCCCTCGAGGGCCTGCCCATAACATTCGACCTCTTCGCGGATGGCCATGTCCTGACCGCAGAGGACCGCTGGCGTTTCCTCGACGAGATTCCCGTGACCGAGCCCACCCGCATTCACATCAAGGAAGTCAGGACCTGCTATCCGGGAAGCGTCGAGGACATGATCGATGCAGCCAAAAACATCTGCCGCATCAACATCTTCTATCTCGACAACGACACAAGAGACAGGGTCTGGGAGGCCGTGGACTCGTTTTCCGACCTCATCAGGGCCTCTTCGCAGCCCTGCAACGTAGAAGTCACGAAGAACGGCGCAGACAAGGGAGCAGGGCTCCTCTGGCTGGCAGACCACCTGGGCGTGCCTGTGGAGGAGACCGTTGCCTTCGGCGACTCGAGCAACGATATCGCGATGCTCAAGGCAGCAGGAGACGGCGTGGCCGTGGCAAATGCACGGCCTGAATGCCTTGCCGCAGCAGACCATATTGCCCAGAGCAATGACAAAGGCGGCGTCGGCCTCTATATGGAAGAGCTCCTCCGGAGGCAGTAGGCCAGCCCCTGCACAAAGAGCTCCACCGCTCCCACTAAGTCTGCTCAGGCAGATCCAGCTGCAGAGCAATGGGGGCTGCCACAGCGATATGGCAGCCCCCATTTCCTTTGCCGGCCTCCAGCTACTTCTTCATGAGTCCCAGCCCGTCATGCCAGGCCGTGCCGACCTGTTCGCCGATCACACGGTAGCCATTGACGGAGGGGTCAAAGATGATGGGACGAAGCTTGCCGAGATCGACATGGTCATCCGTAAGGATGCTTTCATCTGCCTGTTCCGCTACGGCCTTGCCGACAAGCAGGCCATGCTCCTCGTCGAAGAGCTCGACCGTGCACTCGAGCGTGAGCGGATATTCCTCGATCACAGGAGCATCGACATGGGCGCTCTTGTGGACATGGACGCCAGCCTGCTCGATCTTGTTCACCTTGCTGCCTGTGGCAATGCCGAAATAGTCAGATATCTCGACGGTATCCGCCGTTCCGAATGAGACCGTGAAGGCGCCTGTGGCCTTGAGGTTCTCTGTCGTCTTGTGCGTGCCCAGGAAGAAGGCAATCTCCCCTTCTCCGCACTGCACGCCCCAGGCAGCATTCATCGCATTCGGCACGCCGTTCTCGTCGTAGGTAGCGATGATATAGACGCCTTCTGGTGTCATGACCGACTTGTTTCCCGGAATTTCCATCATGTCCTCCTCTGCATCCCGGCACCCAGCCGGGACAGCCCTTGCATCGGTCTCTTTCTACCCTTCGGTCCATCAGGACATCCATGCCCCAAATACGTTTCTGCCATAGATGCCAGACATATCAGGCAGACATGCCCTTCTTGTGGGAGCTTGGAGGAATCGGTCCTACGTTCTGCATAGAGCAGGACTCTTCGGCAATATGTCTCCTGAAGAGGAGCAGGAGGAAGACCATGGGCAGCAGGAAGCACTCGGCACGTGCGAGAGAGCGGGAGGAGTTCCTCTCGGGCCTTGGCGGCATGGATGATGCCTTTGCCGCAGAAGAGGCACATCAGCGCGAAGCGGCAGACCAGAAGGAGGAAGCCCGCCTCATGAAGGCCTGCCTCTCGAAGCAGCGTTATGCAACGCGCGCAGAGGCAGAAGAGACCGCCCGCGCCTGTGCCCAGCACGGTACCTATGGTCTCGAAGTCTACCGCTGCCCCTACTGCAGGGGATGGCATCTGACATCGCATCCCTGGAAAAGATGAGGCATATATTGCTTCCATGCGATATGGCAAGACAGTCTTCCAGCATGCTTTCAGGCGTGCAGCGCATTGGATGCGAGACAGCAGTATTTCCGTTCAGATGAGGGCATCGGAGGATGAGCAGAATCAGGAGCCTCCTGCGCTGCCTGCTATCATGGGATGATCCAATCCAAGGAGCCACCATGCCGCACGAGCTTGTCCTGCCTGCCTATATCCTTGCTGTGAGCCTCATTGCCTTCGCAATCATGCTTTGCGATCTCGGACGTGACCGGAGGGGCAAAGACCCTCTTCCCTGGCCGCTCTGGGCTGCAGTCTCTGCCGCAGGAGGCGCCTTCGGCACGCTTGCTGCCTTTCTCGTGACCCGCACACACATAGCGAAAGCAACAGTCGCCCGCTTCTTCTGCGGCCTTGCCTTCTCCATCCTCTGGGTCCTCATCCTGATCCTGGCATCGGGCGCCATCTCTGTTACGGCAGATGCCTTCTTCGCATCGCTTGCACGTGACCACACACCACTTGCCATCTATCTCGCAATCGCGAATCTCGCCGACTTTGCCCTCTTCGCTATCGACAAGCACCAGGCTGTGCATGTTGGCTCGCGCATCCCTGAAGCAGTCCTTCTGGGCGTCGGCCTTGCCGGAGGCGCCCCCGGCGCCCTTCTGGGCATGCATCTTTTCCACCACAAGACAAGGAGGGCCTACTTCCGCTGGGGTCTCTGGCTCTTCCTTGCGATAGATGCCCTCCTCATCGTCTTATTTATGGCAGAAGGCATCCTCTAGACGAAAAGAGCCGCCCGAGGGCGACTCTGCTGCACTGCCTGCGCGCCTTCCGCTTACCAGCTCACGGTCTCGGATGGCTTGCCGGCAAGCGAGGTGAATGTGGCAGTCGCATGCCTGAAGCAGAGCACAATAGTGTTGTCGTCGTTCTCGTCGTACATCTTCCTGAGTCCGGGATAGGCATCGAGCATGTGCTTTTTCGCCACGATGCGCTCGTCCGGCACCAGCTCTCCCTGTATGCGCCACCAGTCGGCACCCTTCCAGGCACAGATCTCCACCTCGGGATGGGCAACGATCTGTTTGTAGACTTCCCTCTTCTTGCCGGTCTGGATATAGAGCCTGCCTTCGAAGAGGTCTGCCGTGCCGAAGGGACGCACCCTCGGGTTACCCTTCTCATCCACTGTCGCAAGCATATAGGTCGGTGCCGTATGCTTCAGGAACTCGTGCACGTCCTCGATTGTAGCCATAGCCATCCCTTCTCACGGATATGCGTCAGTTGTACACGGCAGAGACATCTGCCAGCACAGAAAACTTGCTTCATGCCGCAGCTGCCCCATCCCGTCAGATATGGCATGGGTGTTGAGCATGCTGCGCGGAGCA